>NZ_JABFCR010000019.1:0-37510 GCF_013087555.1 Mucilaginibacter humi | reverse complement strand
CATGCGCGAACATTTTATGGAGGGACATAAAAGAACCAACAGCTAACGCCACCATAATGATAAGCAAAACGGGCAAGAGAAAATGCAGTAAAAAGAAGCCGATTTATTTCTCAAAGATTGCAGCCTTCCGCTGCGACGAAAGGATTGGTTTCGCCTGGTAAATATCGGTGCGAGAGTCGGGCCGTAACGCCATTGGTCAGAGATTGTTGTCTGAGACACCGCTTGTTAGCCAACCTTGGTTTATAATCATCAAACAAAACCAATCTCTACTACTGGTCTTCAATCACTATACCTAGCATGCGATTATTTCATGCGCGAACAGCGCATAAGCTGGTTGCGACGTAACATATACACGTGAATCAGGCGGAAGTGGTGCTACCGGTGCCACGGGCGCCACAGGGACTACAGGTGGCGCAGGTGTTTCTTGTGCAGTAGCAGTGTTAAAGGCCCCAGGCTCATAACAGCCACTAAGGCGATACTATATATTTTTGCTTTCATTTTTTGATTTTTAAATTCATTAAATTGTTCAATTACATTTAGTTGCTGATTTAGCACCTCTGTTTGCACCTGCAAGTTCCGGATCATTGCGCGCAATACAGCTTCTGGTTAGGGCTGGTAGCCAAATCTTTATTTAATTTTTTATAGGTCGAATCCATTTTTGCCAACTCGGCCGTAAACTCTTTGTACAGTTGCGGGTCGGTTTTGGCAATGCTTTTAAGCTCGGTACGCTGTGTGGCAATTACTGATGCATAATGTACCTGTTGCTTAGCATACTCGGGGTTAATGGCTGCCAGGCTAACTGTAGCTGGTTTTTGCTTAGCCAGGTAAGTGATAAAACAGGTACCCATCGCTAAAATTACTAATGCGGCCACTCTTAAAACAAACCCCAACGAAAACGTTTTACCCTCTTTTTTTTCGTCCCTGAAATGTTGGGGCAGTTCTGTTTCTATCTTGCTCCACAGATCGGCCCTTGGTTCAAGTTCGTCAAAATGTTGTTTGTTGTTAATTATAAAATCCTCTAATCGCTTACTCATTGTACTATTCCTCTTCTTAATAAAATCTCGCTCAGCTTTCTTTTAGCTCTTAAAAATTGTGTTCTTGATGTGTTTTCTGTTATTCCTAATATTTGTCCTATTTCTTCATGGTCGTAACCCTCTATCAGGTATAATGATATTACCTGTTTATAGCCATCGGGCAATTCTTCCATCGCCTTTTTTACCGTGCTTACTTTGTATTGCACTTCTTCATCGTCATCCTCCTCCTCGTCAATTATATTATCTACATCTTCTCCCAGTTCTACCAACTCCATTTTACGTTTGCGCAACAGGTTTATAGAGCGGCTCACTACTATCTGCTTTAGCCATAAACCAAAAGTGGTTTCCTGCCTAAAGTCGTGTATGCGTTTAAAAGCATCTAAAAAAGCTTCCTGTAAAACGTCCTCGGCTTCGCCCACGTTACCCACTATCCTAAAGGCCACGTTTAACATGGCTTTAGCATATAGTTTGTATAACTCATAACAGGCCTTTTTACTGCCTTGCTTACATTCAACTACCAAGTTGTAATGCTTGTCTATGAATAAGGTGGTCTCCAAGTTTTTCTTTAAAGCTTTCGGGTTATATGACAACGGTAATTTTTAAACGTTGCATGATCATGAAATAATTATGAAAATAAGTTGAAGATAGCGATTATAGGTATAGTGATTAGAGGTTAGTTAATTAGAGATTAGTTTTTTTGTTTGATGGTTATAGATTAAAGGTTGGCTTAGCAAATAATCAGATTAAGTGACGGGCCTAATCTCAAATCACCAATTAACTAATCTCTGATAATGGCGTTGCCTGCGGCCCGTGCTCTCCGCTCATACGCCACGTGGCCTTAGGCGCAGGCCGGTATCCGCTTCGATCACTAACGCGGAAACTCACTAATCTTTAAAAACTCATCAATAGCCGCTACCGCATTTTCATATCTATCTTGCCCGGTACCGCTTATCAGCATATAATTGGCGTTTAAAGCATTTAGTTCTTTGTGCCATACCTCCATAAAATGTTCGCGCATGTGGGGAAATCGCGCAGGGGGTCATCCTGCCAGGGCAGGTCTATATTTAAAAGCAGGTAAAAGTCGTAGGGGTGTTTGGGTAACGCATCCAGTACTTCCTGTGGCGACTTGCCAAACATTTCATCGCTCCAGATTTTGACAGTAATAAAGGTAGTGTCGCAGATCAGTATTTCATTAGCCTGTGGCAGCAGCTCCTTTTCCAAAGCAATCTGCCCGTGAAACATATTAATCTCGTCTTGCCAGGTTGGGGGTTCGGTCAATTTTTCGCAATAGCCGCGGGCATACTCGGGCACCCAAACTGTCTGGTAATGTTCGGCAAGGTAGGCAGACATGGTTGATTTGCCTGTTGATTCAGGGCCAACAACGGCAATTTTCTTTATTCCGGCTTTCACGTAATAACCTCCTGCTTGTGCCAATCCTTTTTCCAATCAATATAGCCTAATAAAGCAATACCTACATATATGGCATACATTACAGCCGTTAAATGCAGGTCCTTAAATATATAAACGCCTACGTATATCACATCAACAAAGATCCATATCAGCCAGTTCTCTAATACTTTGCGGGCCAGCAATATTTGTGCTACCGGGCTGCAGGCTGTGCAAAAACTGTCAAGATAAGGGAACGAGGCAGTAGTATATTTTAATACAGAACCTAATATAATGGTGAAAACCACTATAGCAATAATCGATAAGAAGGTCTCGGTTTTTTTAATGCGCATTACGGGTGTCCTTACTTCGGTAGCGGGCTTTCTGCTCCAGTAATACCAGCCATAAATATTCATTCCCGGAAGTATACCTGCAGTCCCATATCCGCAAACAGGTGTGCCTCAAAAAATATAAAAATGTAAATTATAACGCTTATGATGGCGAATGGCCAGTTCCAGATAATATTTTTGGCAGCCAGTACACACACAACAAGCCGGTTATAACCCCAATTACTTCAAGTAGCGTTTGTTGTTGCCACCAGTTTTGCAACGCATGTAGTATTGCCATAGTTCAAATATAAAAAAAAGCTCCTTTTATGGCGCTGTTTTAAATGAACGGTTCTAACGGCACGTATTTCCCTCGAGGGAATATACTTAAATGAAAAAAATTTCATTTAAGGCAAATAAAAATAGGTTTTGTTAAATAAAAACTTTTAAATTTATACCTAAGATTTAAACGAGTCCTGCGAGGATACTTTTTTGTTGTGAGGAAAGCGGCATCGGGGACATATACTAAAATTTAATTGTTAATTTTTTGCAAAAAAAAGCCGTTCTTTTCATAGGGGAACGGCTTTTCTTTTTAGTGTACGTCTGTTGGTGCCTTAACGTTTTTCTTGAACGGTTGCAGGTATAACAATGGTATCGAAAATAACATTACCAACCCCGAGATATAATAAGCATCATCATAGGTTAACAGTAACGACTGTTTAATTACCGCACCTTCAATTGCCCCATAGGCCATGTGCAAAGCGTCGGTTACCGATTTGCCTTTAGCTATAAAGCTTTGCTGTATCATATGTAACCTATCGTTAAAGGCGTTATTGTACGGGTTGATATTACTTAACAGGTTGCTGCGGTGAAAACCTGTGCGAATGTGTATGATGGTAGTTAACACTGCTATACCAAATGATCCGCCCAGTTGACGCATCATGTTGTTTAAGCCCGTGCCCTGGCCAAGCTCCGGCCCTTTTAAGTCGGCAATGGCTAAGGTAGTTAACGGTACAAATAATAATGCCATACCAACACCTCTTATCAATAAGGGTATTAACACATCTGCCGGCCGGTAGCTAATGTAGACTTGCTCAACATAAAAGTAAACACGAAGAACAAGAACATGCCTCCCGTAGCCATAAATTGTGCCGGAATACCTTTGTTAAGCATCTTACCAATAAACGGCATCATTACAATGGTGCATAAACCACCCGGGAACAGCAGCTCGCCGGTTTGCTGTGCCGAAAAGCCCAAAAGGTTCTGGCAAAATACCGGGAACACGAATACCGATCCATATAAACCAAACCCTAATATAAACGAGGTAAACATCCCTACCGCAAAACTACGGTGCCGCAGGATGCTAAAGTTCACTATCGGGTGATCTGTGCTCAGTTCGCGCCATATAAACAGGATAACCCCAAATACCGCAGTTACAGTAAGCACAACAATGTAAGGTGTAGCAAACCAGTCTTCTGATTCGCCTTTTTCCAATATCGTTTGTAAGCTACCAACTGCAACAGCAAGTAAACCAATTCCCCACCAATCAATAGGCTTGCCCTTCGCCTCCTTGGGTGTTTCATTAATAAAAGTGTAGGCGCAAAACGCGGCCAATGCACCAACGGGTATGTTTACATAAAATATCCAGCGCCGGGTAGCGTGGTCGGTAATATAGCCACCAATGGTAGGGCCCACAGTAGGGCCTACTACTGCGCCCAAACCAAATAGTGCTGTAGCGGTACCTATTTGCTCGCGCGGCCAGGTTTCAACTAAAATAGCCTGCGATGTTGATATCAAACCACCACCAGCTAATCCACGAGTATCCGGAAAACAACCAGCTCGTCCATACCGGTTGCATTACCGCATAAAAATGATGCTATGGTAAATACAATGATAGATGTTATAAAATATTGTTTACGGCCAAAGCGGCTGCCTAACCAGCCCGACATTGGCAATATAATTACGTTTGCAACGGCATAGCCGGTAACCACCCGGCAACGTCCTCTAACGTGGCGCCCGGGTTACCTTGTATAACCGGTAAGGATACGTTTACTATCGTGGTATCTATCAGCTCCAGAAGCGAAGCCACGATAACCGTGATGGTAATAATCCATTTTTTAAAGCCAGTTTCAGCCATATTATTTAATATTATTATTGCGAAGTCTTAAGTCTGGAGTTCAAAGTCTAAAGTCGTTTTATATCGACTCAAGACTTTGAACTTTTGACTCCGGACTAAAAATTAGTCTTTAGTAATAACAGATACGTTTACGCTCATACCCGGGCGCAGTTTATCCAAAACATCTTTTGTTGCGTTTATTTTAATTTTCACAGGGATCCGTTGCACTACTTTTACATAGTTACCTGTGGCGTTATCCGGAGGTAATAATGAGAATTTAGCACCCGTGGCAGGCGAGAAATTGTAAACAGTACCTTCAATTTTAAGGTCAGGGAAAGCGTCAGCCTCAATATCAACTTTTAAGCCGTTTTTAATCTTCTCTAACTGGGTTTCTTTAAAGTTAGCGGTAATAAATAAGCTGTTATCATTAACAATTGAGAATAAAGTTTGCCCGGCCTGTACTAACTGACCTACCTGAACATTCTTTTTTGAGGCAATGCCATTTGCCGGCGATTTAACATCAGTGTAGCTTAATTGCAACTGGCATAATCAACATCAACTTGTCTTTGATTTACACCAGTATTGGTAACTTTTAACTGGTCGCGGGTGGTGCCAATTTGTTGTACGGCGGCTTTGTACTGGTCTCGTGCAGCGGCAAGGTTTGCCTGTGCAACTTCAAGATCTGATTTTGCCTGATCAAACTGTTGCTGGGTAATTGATCCATCTTTAACCAGGTTAGCATAACGGTCGTAATCTTTTTTAACCTTATCTAAACGGGCCTGTGCAGAAACAACACCTGCCTTAGCCACTGAAGAGTTTGAAGAGGAAGTAAAAATTTGCGATTGGCCAACATTTACGCCGGCGCTTGCTCCAACCTGGGCAGCTAATGCCTGTTGTAATTTGATCTTGTAATCGCGCGGATCAATTTTTACCAGGATCTGGTCTTTATTAACATGCATGTTCTCTTCAAAGTAAATGCTGTCAACATAGCCGCCAACACGTGCTACAACCGGGCTTATATCGCCATCAACCTGCGCATCATCCGTATCAACGTGTTTACTGTAGTATATGTATTCTTTTACACCAAAAATTGCTCCGCCTAAAAGTAAAATCCCTAAAACTATAGGAAGTACTCTGTTAGGTTTTTCGCTGGTGTTTCTGTTTCTTGCTTTGCCATTTGTGTCGTGTGTTATTTGTTAAGTTTTCCGGTTGATTTTAATAAAGTGTAATATGCCAGTCCAGCATCGGCTTTAGCCAATTCTAAATTTATCTGTGCCTGGTATAGTAATGTTTCTGCATCTGCCCTGTCCGTTGCTGATGCAATGTTGCTTTTGTATTTTGATGTCAGGATATTGTTATTCTCGCTTGCCTGTTCAATTGAAGTTTGCAAAAGCTGTATGCGGTCCATAGCGCTAATGTAATTCTGATAGTTTTGGTTAACCTCGTTTTTAATGTTATCTACAGTAATACCTTTATTAATGCTTACTTCCTCGCGCTCTAAACGGGCCTGTGCCAATTTGTTTTTATTGGTCCATAATGTACCAAAGTTCCAAGCCCCTGTTAAGCCGATAGTTACCGGCGTAATAAAGTTACCGCTTTTTGGTAAGGGGTTAATATTAGCATCAACATAATAGGCGCCTAACGATGCCGATAGCGTAGGCTTGGTTTCGGCGCTGATTGTTTTGATATTTGTTTCGGCGTATTTGTTACGCAGATCAAGCTGACGCAGCTCCTGACGGTTACTAACAGCCGAATCAACATAGTTCGCTAAAGTACCGATAGATCTTTTTGCCATAGGTATTTCGGCAATGGTTAACCGGGTGCTTTCGGGCAGCCCCAATAATATATTCAAGTTGTAATTGATGATCTTGCGATTACTCTCCAAATCTATACCGGTCAATTCAACATTTGAGCGTTGCAATTGGAAACGCAGCACATCATTTTTGGTAACCAGTCCCTGCTCAAAAAAGCGTTGCGATTGATGGATCTGCGCGTCAATACTTGCAAGGTTTTGCGTAACCACCTTTTGGCTCTGCAATACTTTGTACAGGTTGTAATAAGCATTGATGACCTGGTAAGTTATCTGGTCCTTATCCTTATCGGCGTCTAAGCGCGAAATGTTGGTTAATATTTCAGTCGACTGTTTAGCATACTTATATCTGCCACCGGCAAAAATAGTTTCGCTTAACGAGGCAATGCCCAAAAATGCATCGGCGCTTTTAGGTAGGTGAATATCGCTGTTGCCAAAAGCCAAAGTATTATAAGGTATTTCTGCACGGTTATAAGCAAGGCTTACACTACCGGTGGGCAGCGCTTTGTCTTTAGCCTGATTATATTGTGAAATAGCCTGATCAATACGCGATTGAGATAGCTTAAGGGTTTTACTGTTATCAAGGCCAAGTTTAATGGCCTCTTCTAATTTCAGGTCCCTTTCCTGCGCACGGGCATTGTTGCCAACCAGCGACATAAGTAACCAAGCCAGCACAACGGCTATCAATGGTAACTTGCAAAGGTGTAGTTTGTGAGATGTATTCAATTGTATATTCATAGTAGTTAATTGTTGTTGAGTAGGTACGCTTTCATTAAGTTTTTCATGAAGCTCTTGATCTGCGGCTTCAACTTTGCTTCTATCATCTTATCGTCGCGGATATCGTAACGTAATAATGATGAAGCTATCAGTGGGGTGTTAAGGATGTAATTTTTTGTACCATAAAGCGTAGCTATCACCATCGGGATATCAATATCCTTTTAAACTCACCGCTGGCTATGCCTTCATTAAGTATCTTATCCAGCTCAGTTACGTTTTTAAGCAGCAAATCCCGTAGTTTGTCAGATAGGTCGTTCCTTCTATTCATACCCATTTCCTGATACAGCAATCGTTGGAAACAGTTGTTGTTTACAATCTTTTCGCCATACATTTCAATGTACTGCTCCATTTTTTCCCAGGCATTTTTGCTTTCATCATTACCCAGATTTTGCAGTATATTTTGAAAAGATGATATTTTACGTTGAAAAATTGCCAGGGAACAAACCTTCTTTCGATCCGAAATAATAGTTTAACATGGCCATATTAACTCCGGCCTCGCCCGATATTAACCGGGTTGATGCGCCGTCAAAGCCTTTTCTGAAAACACGCGCTCGGCAACGTCCAGAATGTAGTCCTTTTTGTCTATTTTATCTTTGTCCATAATCTTTTAACAGTACAAAATTAATCAAACGATTGATTAATGCAACATTATTTTTATGTTAAATTCGCAATACACTGATTATCAGTAATAAAAAATTAATCAATCGATTAACTAACTATAATAAATACAAACTTTTTTACAACTTGTTTTAATAACGATTGAGAATAAAGATCTGGGACAAACACAAGAGCTAACAACATGGCCACCACTTATAGCCATACGTTTTAAACCTTCTGTGCAAATAAAAACTCCCACCCCGGTTTGTTGTTAAGTTTACAATATGAAAGTATTGCTGGCAGGTGCAAATGGTTATATAGGTACACGGCTCATTCCCGTTTTGTTGGAACAGGGCCATGACCTGATTTGCCTGGTGCGCGATAAGCGCCGCTTTCATGAACAAAGCGATTTTAGCGACAAGGTAACATTGATTAAAGGCGATCTGCTTAAAGAAGCTGGCGTTGAGGCGTTCCCAAAAGATATTGATGTGGCTTATTACCTGGTGCACTCCATGTCGCAGGATAAAAACTTTGCTGAGTTGGAAGCGCAATCAGCCCAAAACTTTGTAAAGCAACTGGATAAAACCCATTGCAAGCAACTGATATTTTTAAGCGGGATAACTAATGATGATAACCTTTCAGAGCACCTCCTGTCGCGCCGGCATGTAGAGGATGTGCTGCGCGAAGCTAAGGCAAAGCTAACCGTTTTACGGGCAGCAATTATTATTGGTTCCGGCAGTTCATCATTTGAGATTATCCGCGACCTGACCGAGAAACTACCCATAATGACTGTTCCGCGCTGGGTGCATACCAAGTGCCAGCCAATCGCTATCCGCGATGTGCTGGGTTACCTGTATGGTGTAATGCTTAATGAAAAAGCTTTTGATAAAACCTTTGATATTGGCGGGCCCGACATTCTGAGCTTCAAAGATATGATACTTACCTACGCCAATGTGCGGCATTTAAAAAGGCGCATCATTACCATCCCGTTCCTGTCGCCTAAGCTCTCGTCATATTGGCTTTATTTTGTAACGTCGGTTAGTTACTCGCTGGCGCAAAGTTTGGTTGACAGTATGAAGAACGAAACTATCATGAAGAACCATGATATTGACAAAGTGGTTAAACGGCAATGCCTCACCTATCGCGAAGCTCTGGATTTGGCATTTAAAAAAATAGAACAAAACTCGATAGTTTCCAGCTGGCGCGATGCGTTAAATAACGGTTATCTCACCTCCGATTTTATGGACCAGATAAAAGTCCCTCAAAACGGGACCTTGGAATATAAAGTTAACACACCCTTCAACCGGGATCCGGTAGCGGTGTTAAATAACATTATGGCCATCGGCGGTAAACGCGGGTGGTATTATTGGGACTGGATATGGGGTTTGCGCGGTTTTTTTGATCGTGTTGTTGGCGGCGTCGGGCTTCGACGGGGGCGTACCAGCGATGTCAGCATATCAAACGGAGATGTAATAGACTTTTGGCGCGTATTATTGGTTGATAAGGTAGCCAAACGTTTATTACTGTATGCAGAAATGAAACTGCCCGGCGAAGCCTGGCTGGAGTTTAAAATAATTGAGCGCAATGGCAAGAAAACCCTAAGCCAAATTGCTACTTTCAGGCCCAATGGGTTATGGGGGCGTTTATATTGGTACCTGATGTTTCCATTCCATTTGTTTATATTTAAAGGCATGGCGCAGCAAATTGTAAATTTTGAAATACTACCTGCCAAAAAATGAGCAAACATATTTTAATAACCGGCGGTACAGGGATGGTAGGCACTAAGCTTACCCAACTTTTATTGGATAAGGGCTATTCGGTCAGTCATTTAAGCCGCAAACTTACTGATGTTGATACCCGTGTACATACCTATTTATGGGATGTAAATAAAGGCGAAATTGATGAGCACGCTGTTGACGGCGTGGATGTAATTGTTCATTTAGCTGGGGCAAATGTGGCTGACGGCCGTTGGACAAACGACCGCAAAAAGAGATCATCCGCAGCCGCACCAAATCAATTGAGCTGATTTATAAACTAATGCGTGATAAAAAATCGCATACCGTTAACACCGTAATATCAGCATCAGGTGTTGGCTACTATGGCGACAGGGCCGACGAACTGCTTACTGAAGACAGCGCGCCCGGTACAGATTTCCCGGCCAACGTTTGCCTGCAATGGGAGCATGCCGCTGATACCGGCGAGTCGCTGGGATTGCGCATAGTGAAGTTTCGCACCGGGGTTATCCTGGATGCAACCAACGGGGCGCTGGCAGCTTTGGCTAAACCTGTAAAGTTTGGGTTGGGGTCGCCGCTGGGTAGTGGCAAGCAATGGCTGTCATGGGTCCATGAAGAGGATGTTATTAATATGTATCTCTTCGCGATAGAAAATGAAAGCTTAAACGGCGACTATAATATGGTTGCCCCAAACCCTGCTACCAATAAACAGCTAACGCAGGCGGTGGCAAAACAACTACACCGCCCGCTATGGTTACCCAAGGTGCCGGCATTTGCCTTACAACTGGCGCTGGGCGAAATGAGCGCCATGGTATTAGCCAGCCAGAAAGCATCCGCACAAAAAGTTGAAGATACCGGGTTCAAGTTTAAATATCCTACTTTAACCTGGGCGTTGAAAGAAATCTATAAATAAACTTTTCATTGGATACAAAAACAACCATTTTCTGGTTTCGGCGCGATTTGCGGTTAGATGACAATGCGGGTTTATATCACGCTTTAAAAAGTGGTAACCCGGTGTTATGCCTGTTTATTTTTGACCCGGCAATATTGAATGAGCTCGTTAATAAGGCGGATACCCGCGTAACTTTTATTTATGATACGCTAACCGCTCTGCAGAAAGAGCTTGAAGAACACGGCAGCAGCCTGCTGGTTTTGTACGATGAGATCGAAACAGCCCGGCGCAAGGTTTTAAAAGATCATGATGTTTCAGCGGTATACACCAATCATGATTATGAGCCTTACGCCAAAACCCGCGACGAGCAGGTTAAAATGTTATTAGGCAAACGGGGCGTCGAACTAAAAACCTATAAGGATCAGGTAATTTTTGAACGGGATGAAGTGATCAAAGATGATGGCAAGCCTTACACTGTTTTTACCCCTTACAGCCGCAAATGGAAACAACATTTGAATGATTTTTATTTACGCACCTACCCCTCCGAAAAATATTTAAGCCACCTGCTCAAGATAGAACATTTACCTATCCCCACATTAAAAAGTATGGGGTTTGAGCGGAGCAAGCAGGAGATTCCCGGTAAAAACTATAAAAATATTATTGATGACTATGCCGAAAAGCGCGATTACCCGGCCATACAAGGCACCTCGCACATTGGCATACATTTACGGTTTGGTACGGTTAGCATCCGCAAGTTGGCTACTGATGCAAATAATGCGATAGAGAAAACCTGGTTGAATGAATTGATATGGCGCGAGTTTTATATGATGATCCTCCATCATTTCCCGCGTACCAAGAATCAAGCTTTTCGGCCCGAATACGACCGCGTACAATGGGTAAACAACGAAGCTGATTTTGATGCCGGTGCAAGGGCCAAACCGGCTATCCACTGGTTGATGCCGGCATGCGCGAATTGAACGAAACCGGCTTTATGCATAACCGTATCCGCATGTTAACTGCCAGCTTTTTAACAAAGGACCTTTTGATAGACTGGCGCTGGGGCGAACGTTATTTTGCAGAAAAACTATTGGACTATGAAATGGCCAGCAACGTAGGCGGTTGGCAATGGGCAGCCGGATCAGGCACAGATGCTGCGCCTTACTTCCGAATTTTTAGCCCCGATGCACAAACGAAAAGATTCGACCCTGAATTGAAATACATAAAAAATGGGTTCCGGAGTATGCTGATTTCAGCAAATATCCTAAACCCATTATTGATCACGCTGTAGCGCGCGACCGTTGTTTAAAAGCTTTTAAAGCCGCTTTAAGCAAATAATTATGGTGAGATACTACGAACCTGCACATCAAACCTAAAGCAGCTATTTGGCGGCACCGAGCCGGAGCCTGTCTTTCCGTAAGCCAATGATGATGGCATTATTATCCTGATCAATGCACCTGCAGTGGCATATTTTTTCAAGGCTATCTGTACACCTTGAATCAGGTCCGGAACATCAAAGGGTTGAAGATGAGATGCATCATTATATTGGTCAACAACGTTTCCGTTAAATAAACTCGCCGTGTAAGTCATTTCAATTGTGCTGTTTTCGGTTATTGGCACCGTACCTGTACCGGGTACATCTATCTGGTACCAAAAACCAGCAGGGTCATACTGCATAACCGAGGTTAAATTATTATTGGCCGGTATCTTTTAATACTTGCAACATCATAAGCAGCCTGATTATCAATAACATGAATATAATAGTCAAGACATTGGTTACCTGCTATTCTACCAGAAGTAAGCTCGCTGCTACCCGAACCTGCACCGCTGGTGCCGTAGGCAAGTCGCGAAGGCACAATAAGACGCATGGCCCCGCCCCTATACTTTAATATATTATGAATAGCTGATTGTACCCCTGAACACCAATTCCTAACGGCCTTACTATTGTTGAGATATGGCCTGTAAATTCTGGAAATGATTGCTTAGCGTATCAACCGAAACATATTTACCATCAACACTGCGTACACTAAAAACTACCGAAATATTATCAGAGTAATCTATAGGGGCACCTGTGCCCGGATTAGATATGCTGTAGTACATACCGCTTGTATCACGTGTCATCCCGGTTATACCGTTAGCACTTATATAGGATTTTATTTGATCTTCATCATACTCCTTAATTGTTGGGCCGTAATTATCTTTTCGGCAGGATACTAAGGCTATTGCAGCAAATAATAAAAAAGTAAAAGTGGTTTGTTTCATTTGTATTTGTTGTTTCTGGCCCGTTAACTAATCGGCTTTGGACCTTATTGCCATTACAGCAATCATTTAATTTATATTGTAAAACCCATTAATATAAGGGCTAATATTTGTTAATTGGTAATATCATACAACCGTATGTTAAAATCAAGTATTGCGTTAGGTGGTAACCCATCTTTTAAACCATACTCTACACCAACTGTTGGCTGCGGATTTGGCCCGTATGCATAACGTGATGGTATTAACAATCTTACTATCCCGCCTTTTTTTATTTTGGGGATACCCAACTGCCATCCTAATATTACTTGTGACAACGTAAACGAAGGATGAAATTCGTTTGTTTGTCTGAATAGCTGCCCGGTTGTTAATAATCTTCCGGTATCGGCTATAGTAACCTTGGTTGACCTTGTGAACAAAGCATTACCACTACCGGGCTGTATAACAATGTAGTAAACCCCGAGGTGTCAATTTTAGTAGCATTTAATGTCGGGTTTGCTTTTAAATAATCAGCAATTATCTTGTCATCTATGGCTTTTTGTGCTTCATACACTGCTTTACCTGTACTTGTTGATTTACCACAAGCCATAATAAAACAAGCACCTAAAAACAATATGACTACCGCCGCTCTGTTCATTTACTTTTCAAAAGGCAAATTTATTCTTTTATATGTCAAAAACAGCAGCTTAACACTTTTTAACATTTAAATATCGCTTGTTTTGGTAATTGCCGGGGGTGTTGGCTATTTATTAGGCGCTTCGGGCTTGTAATTTAAGGTGAGTTGGTTGATCTTTTTAAGCATATCGGTTAAATACAACTTATCTGCCTCGCTAATGTGGGTGTTAAGATAATTGTTAAACTGCTTTACTACCGCGCGGGCCTGCTGCCTTTTTCTTTACCTAACGGTGTAAGATAAATTTTTACAGATCGTTTATCGCCCCGGTTTGATTCGCGGTAGATCAGCCCGGTTTGCTCTAACTGGTTTAACATCCGTGAGAGGCTGGTTGATTTTAACCCTAACAAAGCAGCCGCCTGCGACACGGTTGTGCCTTCCTCATCATCAATATTAATGAGCAAATAACCTATAGATTGTGTTATACCAAAATCAGTAACCAGGGCATTATACCGGTTTGCAACGGTTTGCCAAACTATCTTCAAAAAATAATCTATAGTTTCCTGGTGTTTTATATTGGCCGGCATATGTTATACTAAACAGTTGTATAGCGCAATTGTACGCAATTTTTCATAAAACTTATTACCAACCTATGGCTGTATCATCACCACGCGGGTCGGCACCGCCACGGTAACCGTCTTTTGTTTTTAAAATAGCGTCTACCCTACCTATGTTGCCACCGGGAACTATTTTATATCCTTTTTGATCGAGTTTACTAATTGTAGCTGCGTCAAGTGCACCTCTTTCAATATCTACCTTATCAGGCATCCACTGGCTATGAAACCGTTTGGATGTAACGGCATCCTGCATGCTCATATCAAACTCAATCACATTTAATATGGTTTGATATACCGATGTCATAATAGTCGACCCACCGGGCGTGCCCACCACCATAAACAGTTTACCATCTTTGGTAATGATAGTCGGGGTCATGCAGGATAACATGCGTTTATTGGGTTGTATGGCATTGGCTTTACCGCCCAATAACCCGTACATGTTTGGAACGCCGGGTTTTGAGCTAAAATCATCCATTTCATTATTTAGCAAAAACCGGCCCCGCCTACAAATATCTTCGATCCAAACGTCCCATTCAACGTGGTGGTAATAGCTACCGCGTTACCTTCTTTATCAACGATAGAATAATGAGTTGTCTGGTCGCTTTCATAACCAGCAAAGCTGCCGGGTTGTATACTGCTGCTTGGTGTGGCTGCATCCCAGCTAAAACTATTCATCCGTGCTTTGATATAGGCCGGTCTTAATAAGCTATCAACCGGTACCTTATAAAAATCGGGGTCGCCCGGTATTTTGACCGGTCAGCATATACTCTACGCTCGGCCTCAACCATCACCCTAACAGTCGAATCGCTATTAAAGCCAAATCGGTGTAATGGATATGGTTCAACTGATTTTAATAACTGCACCAAAGCTATCCCTCCACTTGAAGGTGGCGGCATAGTAAAAACAGTATATTGTTTATAAGTGCCTTTTATTGCCTTGCGCCATACGGCATGATAGTTTGCCAGATCAGTTTTTGAAATTAGACCGTTACCTCTTTTCATTTCAGCAACAATAGCTTCAGCAGTTTTACCAGCATAAAAGCCTGCGCGGCCATTATCGCGAATTAATTGCAAAGTTTTAGCCAGATCAGCCTGTACCAATATATCTCCCTCTTTCCATGGCTCGGCATTTACCGGTAGGTTCTACCGGGATTCATGCGAATAAAGGTTTCGCGCTTGCTATTCATGTCGCTTGCCAGGGCGGGCTGTTATTTTAAATCCATTTTGCGCGAGATCAACAGCAGGTTGCACCAGTTGGGCCCACTTTAACTTACCATATTTTTTATGCGCCTCTACCATCCCGTCAACAGAACCTGGCACACCCGATGCCCGGTGGGTAGCCAAACTCATATCAGGTATCACATTTCCGGCTGCATCAAGGTACATATTGGTAGTTGCCAAAGCGGGAGCCTTTTCTCTAAAATCAAGCGTATTTGCCTCGCCCTTTGCCGACCGCAACACCATAAACCCACCGCCGCCTAAATTACCCGCCTGCGGATGCACTACGGCTAAAGCAAACTGTACAGCTACGGCTGCATCAACAGCATTACCGCCTTTTTTAAGAATTTCAACACCAACTTTAGCGGCATCGGGATAAGCGCAAACCACCATACCGTTTTGATATTTTTGCCCGGTACCTTGTGCTCCTGCAAGGTTGGCAATCAACACAAAAACACTCAGATAATACCACTTTCTACACATAACAATCGTATTTTATTTAACAACTAAGCTAAATAATTATAGCTAAAGTCCTATTAAACCACGGTAGTTTTTGCACGTCTTTACCATAAAATTTAAAAACTTACGTTATAGCATCATGAAAAACACTACTTATACATTACTTATTGCAGCTACTTTTTTGTTCATTGGCTTACGATCGAACGCGCAGGATTACAAAATGGCTGCCGGTTTAAAATTTGGCGGATACGAAAACGGTATCTCAGGCAAATATTTCATGGATAATAAAACCGCCATTGAAGGTTTATTAGGTTTCCGCAACAGCGGCCTGGTAGTTACCGGTTTATACGAAATCCACCGGGAAGCTTTTGGAGTGCCTGCATTAAAATTTTATTACGGGTTTGGCGGTCACATAGGCTCGGTTGGGCAAGGCACTTACCGTACTTTTAATGGTAACGACCGCATTTATACCAAACCACAGTTATTATTAGGTGGCGATGGTGTTATAGGGTTGGAGTATATCATTCCAGAATCGCCAATTGCAGTCAGTTTAGACCTTAACCCACGGGTTGAGCTGGCCACCGGCCCCTATTTCGACCTCGGCACCGGGATTAGGTATAAAGTATATTTTTAAATAAACTTATTTAACAACCGGCAAAGTACCGGCAACAAAAAAGGTGTTGAGCAAAACTCAACACCTTTTTATATTCTGCTAATTCCGAAATCGCAAATCCGATATCCGAAATTAAAATTTACTCTGCTACTACTGAAAAAGGTACTTGTACCTTAACTTCTTTATGAAGGTTTACAATTGCGGTGTAATCACCAACAAATTTTGGTTCCTGGTCAAAAGTAATACGGCGACGGTCAACATCAAAACCTTCTTTTTCAATGCATCAGCAACTTGGATTGTGTTGATAGCACCAAAGATTTTTCCGGTTTCGCCGGCTTTAGCACCGATAGTCAATTTCACACCTTCTAATTTAGCGGCAATTGCATCGGCATCCTTGCGTATTTTTTCTTGTTTAAATGCAGCTTGTTTCAGGTTTTCGGCTAAAACTTTGCGTGCAGATTCAGTAGCTAATATGGCGTATCCTTTAGGGAATAAAAAATTACGGCCATATCCTGGTTTAACGGTTACTACATCGTCTTTATCACCCGGTTTTTTATGTCTTGTTTTAAAATAACTTCCATTGTCTTTTACCTCCTGATTATTTTAATGAGTCTGTAACATAAGGTAATAAACCAATGTGGCGCGCACGTTTAACGGCTTGAGCCACTTTACGCTGAAACTTTAATGAAGTACCGGTTAAACGGCGAGGTAATACTTTACCCTGATCATTAATAAACTTTAATAAAAAGTTAGCGTCTTTGTAATCGATATACTTAATGCCATTCTTTTTAAAACGGCAGTATTTTTTACGGTTGTCCTCTACTTTAGGGGCGGTTACGTATTTAATTTGGTCGTTTGCCATTAGTTTGCTTCCTCCACTTTAGCTGCAGGTTTCTTGTTAAAAGCACCACTGCGTTTTTTCTCATTGTAAGCTACGGCATGTTTGTCCAAAGCTATAGTCAGGAAACGCAAAACACGCTCATCGCGTCTTAACTCGACTTCCAATTTGTTAATTAATTCACCGGAGCCTTAAATTCAGTTAAGTGATAGTACCCGGTCACTTTCTTTTGGATTGGGTACGCTAATTTTCTCAAACCCCAATTATCCTCCTGGACAATTTCGGCTCCGCCATCAGTAAGAGTTTTGCTGTATTTGGCTATTGCCTCTTTAGCTGTTTCTTCTGATAACAACGGGGTTAGAACGATCACGATTTCGTACTGTTGCATTATTATACTTTGATTTTTAATTAATTAACCCGACAATTCGGGGCTGCAAATGTAGGAAGATATTTTGATTTATACAATACAAAACGTAAGTAATATGCTTCGTTAATTTTATACCTGCGTTATAGCAGATAATATACCTAACTTTTGTTCATAAAAATAAAACACAAATTTAACGCTGAGGATAAAACATAAGATTAAGTTTGATTGTCTTTTAATCATCAGCTAAACATTAGTATCATGGAGTTTGAATATCTTGAAAGCCAATCAACAAATCATACCACATTTATGTATGATACCATTTATTTCCAACAACCCGGCGAAAATGATTTTACCGAGGGCGATTGGGAAGATGAAGAGGATGAAGATTTTGATGACCTGGCTGATGACCTGGACGACCAGCATGCTATACAGGTAAGCGATGATATTAACGAACCTGATGCAGAGGCTGAATATGACATCACCAACCCCGATCCGGATGATGATCATTTACCTGAGGAGGAGTTACAATAGTTCATACCCACTCCCAATTTATCAACAATCCATTTTGACGCTTCCAGATAAAGCAATTTGTTGCTACCTTAGTAGCTGTGGATAATTTTATTGTTTCGGCACGCAAATACCGCCCGGCTACTTTCGAAACCGTTGTCGGTCAGCAACATATAACAAATACGCTAAAAAACGCTATCAGGAATAACCAGCTGGCACAAGCGTTTTTGTTCTGTGGCCCGCGTGGCGTAGGCAAAACTACCTGTGCGCGTATCCTTGCCAAAACTATTAATTGCGAAAATTTACAGCCAAACGGCGAGGCCTGCGGTACCTGCACCACCTGCCAGTCTTTTCAAAACGGCAATTCGTTTAACGTACACGAGTTGGATGCGGCCTCAAACAATTCGGTTGATGATATCCGCAGCCTGATAGAACAGGTACGCATACCGCCACAAGGCGCCCGTTATAAAGTTTATATTATTGATGAGGTGCACATGCTATCGCAGGCGGCGTTTAATGCTTTCCTGAAAACGCTGGAAGAACCCCCTCATTATGCCATATTTATACTAGCTACTACCGAGAAACATAAAATACTGCCTACTATCCTGTCGCGTTGCCAGATCTTTGATTTTAACCGCATTGGTATTGATGATATGGCTAACCACCCGGCATCAATCGCACAAAAAGAAGATATCAAGTATGAAGTTGACGGCCTGCACATTATCGCCCAAAAAGCTGATGGCGGTTTGCGCGATGCTTTATCAATGTTCGACCAGATCGTTAGCTTTTCGGATGCGAATGTTACCTACCGCTCGGTTATTGATAACCTGAATATTCTTGATTACGATTATTACTTTAATATAACAGATAGCCTGCTGACTGAAAACACGGCTAAAACGCTATTGTATTTTGATGAGATCTTAACTAAAGGCTTTGATGGCGCACATTTTATCTCGGGCCTGTCAGAACATTTCCGCAACCTGTTAGTAACCAAGGATGCATCAACCTTAAAATTGCTGGAAGTAAGCGAGGGAATAAAAGCTAAGTATTTACAGCAGTCGCAGGCGGCCAGCGTGTCGTTCCTGTTATCGGCAATGAATATTGCCAACCAATGCGACCTGAATTATAAGCTAAGCAAAAATCAGCGCTTGCAGGTTGAACTGGCTTTACTTAAAATGTGCCACTTGCTCTCGGTTTTTAGCCTGGCTACAACGCCGCTAACTGCAATGCCCGACAACGAGCAGCTAAAAAAAAACCTGATACCTCAGCAATAAGTGCCCCAAAACCACCTGTCGTTAATAATGAGGTAGCTATGGTTGCAGATACGCCTGCACCTTATACGTTATCACCCAAGAATATTGACCCTGTTAAGCCTGCAACAGAAAATGTAAAGGAAGCGCCGGTAACGGAAAAGCCTAAACCATCTTTTGTACCTAATGCCGGTGTTATGTCTATAAAAATACCATCGTTAAAAGACATTGGTAATACACCAGAAACTATAGCTGAAGAAGAAGATCCTTATTTAAAAGGCGACGCGAAAGAGGCCTTTACCTTCGACGATTTTTTAAGAGAGTGGAATACCTATGCTTCAAAAATAAAAACCGAAGGGAAAATGAACCTGCTGCCTGTTTTTATAACCGAAGTGCCTACCATGTTGGGGCCCAATGTTTTCGAAATAATAGTTGCCAACAAGGTACAGGAAGACCTTTTCAGGGATGAGAAGCCTTATTTCCTTAATTATATGCGCAGCACACTTAAAAACTTTGACATTGAAGTTAATGCACGCATAGATAAGCAGGTTGCTGTAAAGCGCCCATATACCAGCCAGAAAAATATCAGCATATGGCTGCTAAGAACCCCCGGTTGGCCGAACTAAAAAAACGGTTTAACCTTGATTTTGATTAAGTATCGGGAACTTTGTATCTTTAGGGTTAAAATATTTATCAACTACCACGTGATAACTAACAATAAATTATTGATACTGGTTAGTTTAACTTGTATTCTATTAACTTCATGCAAACTTGATGACCCTCTAATACCTGTCCCAAATCCCAATTTCAATCCCGGAGGCACCGTTTTGGGTATTAACATTCATAGTAAAACCATTAACGATGATTACCTTACCCATCTCTGGACGGTTAGTTCAACTGTAAAACAATACTATGACAGCAATGACATTGTTGTTTCAGGAGTGAGTGTGCCTAACAGGTTCACCTCTGTATTATTGGATGACAATGCTAAAACATTTACTTACACTAATGCCAAACTTCTCTACTCTGATCAGAACGCTTCGGGGCCTTATAGGTTGTCTCTTGGTAATAATGTTTTATATATAGAACTGGCAAGCAACGTTTTCTTTGAAAACGCCACAAGTACTACCCGTATCTCAAATTTAACAGCCTACGCAATGACATGGCTAACCATTGACAACAATACGGTCATTATTAACGGAAAACCGGTTCATGAAGCTTATCAGGTAATTTTTGCCAGTAGTCTATTGATCTGTTATTTAGGCGTGTCATTTTTTGGATAGCCTTCTTCATCCAGGTCGTCCCGGTCATCTTCTGGCGTATGGCTCAGCATTTCATCAATTGGGTCAACATCTACAATTTCGCCATTATCAATGTGCATACCTAACTGGTCAACATCTGTTTCTAACGATTCATTCGGGATATATTCGTCGACTGCATACGGGTTAGCCTCATCATAGGTTGAATCCATATCGGCGCCATTTTTTTTTGAACTGTTGTAAGGGTCAGGGTGATCATAATCCGGGTCGTCACTTCTTACATCCAGCTCATAGCTGTTATCATCGGCATTAAAACGCAATTGCTGTTTGTCAATTGTTTCGCCAAGTTCGTCTTTAAGGGTTTTGTCCCTGTCGTTTTCGTTGCTAAAAGAATTATTGCTCATGGGTTTATTATTTATATAATAAAATTACAGTAAAAACCCTGCCAAAAAGTGATTTAACCCACTAAATAAAATGATTAATCAAAGCTGATCTGTTTTCTGTACGTAGCAACCCCTCCTATAGCAAATTTTATCCCGATGGAAAATTGAGAAAACGAGTCTTTTCCTGTCCCGGCTGTGAAACCATCAAGGCCATCACCCATTATAAAATTATATTGGTACCCGGCATCTATTTTAAACCCCGGCTGGTTATACTTATTAAAGAACTTTATCTCGTACCCTATCCTGACCGGAATAACAATCTGGTTGCTGTTATTTTCGCCGTCAGTATAAAATCCTGGGGTTTTAATAGACGCCCGGTTAATATCTGTCATATGATTGACAACAAAACCAACGCCTGATGAAACATAAAGATTTTTAAAGGCATTAGCCATTTTGCTTTGCGAATAGTCTATTATTTCGCCCATTTGTAACTGCGCCCTAAACATTACCGCGGCGAAGTTATTATTAAATTGCCTGCCACTTGCTGTAGTTAATGAATCGCCACCTTGTAACGTACCTGTATGATATTCAATGATATAGTTAACAAATGGGGTTGCGTTATAATTGAAGTTAAAATGCCCTGACCGTGTGCTTACGATAGTTTCCGCATCTGTATAAGCACTATTAAAATCAAGGCCCAGGGCCCAGGTCATATTGTGCAAAGTCATTACTCTGCGCCTTAACCGAACCAACTGCCGGGCAAAGAACAAACAGAAAAGTATATTTTTTTATAAAAAGGTTCATACGTTATTTAGGGGCAAGTTTACAAGTTAGTTTAGCAACGATTATTGCGACGCATGCCTAACCGCCTTTACTATACATTATCAGGTGTATTTATTGGTTAAATTTAAAGTATTGATGTTTTAAATTATATCTGCTCCGAATTTATTTAAAATTAACCACTATTTTACAATTACAAACAATTATTGATAAACAGGATTTTATATCTTTGGTGCCACTATAAAAAATAAGATAACCCGGTATGTCAAAAATTAAAGTAAATAATCCCGTAGTTGAGCTGGATGGCGACGAAATGACCCGCATCATCTGGAAATTTATAAAAGATAAATTGATAGTTCCGTACCGGACCTTGATATTAAATATTATGATCTTGGTTTAGAATATCGTGATGAGACTAACGACCAGGTTACTATTGATGCCGCTAACGCCATTAAACAATATGGTGTTGGTATTAAATGCGCTACTATCACACCTGATGAAGCGCGTGTAGAGGAATTTGGCCTGAAACAAATGTGGAAATCGCCAAACGGTACTATCCGTAATATTCTGGACGGTACGGTTTTCCGCGAGCCTATTGTAATGAACAATGTGCCGCGTTTGGTACCAAACTGGACCGCACCTATCTGCATTGGCCGTCATGCTTTTGGCGACCAGTACCGCGCTACCGACTTTTTAACAAAAGGTAAAGGTAAGCTTACCATTAAATTCACGCCAGAGGATGGCAGCCCTGAGCAATCATTCGAGGTGTTTAATTTCAAAGGTGATGGCGTTGCTTTGGCAATGTATAATACTGATGAGTCTATCCGTGGTTTTGCACACGCTTGCTTTAACCAGGCTTTAATGAAAGGCTGGCCTTTATACTTATCAACCAAAAACACCATCCTTAAAAAATATGATGGCCGTTTTAAAGATATTTTTGAAGAGATCTATCAAAACGATTACAAACAAAAATTTGCAGCTGCCGGCATTACTTATGAGCACCGTTTAATTGATGACATGGTTGCATCGGCCCTTAAATGGAACGGCAACTTTGTTTGGGCTTGTAAAAATTATGACGGCGACGTTCAATCTGACACCGTGGCACAGGGCTTTGGCTCATTAGGTTTAATGACATCAACCCCGGTTACACCTGATGGCACCGTTATGGAAGCAGAAGCAGCCCACGGTACGGTAACCCGCCACTACCGCGAGCACCAGGCAGGCCGCCCAACATCAACTAACCCTATAGCATCTATCTTTGCGTGGACACGTGGTTTAGAGTTCCGTGGTATCCTTGATGGTAACCAGGAATTGATCGACTTCTGCAAAGCTTTAGAAGAAGTTTGTATCGAGACTGTAGAAAGTGGTAAGATGACCAAAGATCTGGCCATCACCATCAAACCAAAAGTTGAGCACGGTGTAGATTATTTATACACCGAGGAGTTCCTTGAGGCTATTGATGAGAACTTGAAAAAGAAGTTGGGTAAATAATTACTGCTTACATCATAAAGAAAGCCTCCTGTTATATCGGGAGGCTTTTTTGTAACCTTCTCTCTCCCACCCGCGTCATAGCCCGCATGGAAATTAAATTTACGTGGCGCTATTGCCCTGGCCTTTATGGCATTTGTTTTTGTGTTTGGCCAGTTGCATGAAATGGCACATATGATTACCGGGTACCTTATTTGCGGACAATCAGGAATTCAACTGGATTTCAACCTGATTCGCCCGATATGTGCCGCCTGCGAGAACAGCCCTTATACGTATATATCCGGTATTGCAGGCCCCCTTTTTAGCTATTTAATGATGTGGACAGGTTATTTTATCCTTCGATCTGAAAACACTAAACGCTACGGTTTAGGTTTTGTGTTAATATTAGGAAACCTTGCTTTCGCGCGAATATTTACTGCTGGTATGGGTGGCGGCGATGAACGTGGAATATTAACCTATTTTTTCAGTAATCAACCGTTACTGTTAATCAAGGCAATTAATTTTCTATTGGTATTTACTTTAGCGTTTCCGCCAATATATATGGCTTACAAAAGGCTGGCTAATAAACACAAGTTGTTGGTAATTTCAGGGTTTTGTGTTGTGCCGCTTTGCATTATGTATCCGTATGAATTTATGCTTTTAGGCGAGGTATTAAAAAGCGGATTTTTAGCTAAAAGGCATCTCTTAGGCGTAGCCGACATGATATACCTGCACACAGCAATTATGGGCATGATAGTTGTGTTTTTTAGAAAAACCTTATTTAAGGCTTATACAAATTCCATAACTTAGCGCAAAAATTCACATCCTATCATGTCAACAGCACTATATCCGCTTAAATTCAAAACCATTTTCAAAGACAAAATTTGGGGCGGTCAAAAAATAAAAACTTACCTGCATAAAGACTTTGGCAACCTGCCAAATTGCGGCGAAACCTGGGAGATCTCGGGCGTAAAATCTGATGTCTCAATTGTTGAAGGCGGCGCGCTTAACGGTGAATCGTTGGCCGATCTGTTAGTACAATACGGTGCCGACCTGGTAGGCGAAAAAGTGTACAAGCACTTTGGCAACATCTTCCCGCTACTGGTGAAGTTTATTGACGCTAATGAGGACCTTTCTATCCGGGTACACCCTAATGATGAGCTGGCCAAAAAACGCCATAACTCGTTTGGTAAAACAGAGATGTGGTACATTATTGAGTCTGACCCCGGCTCGACCCTGATTGCGGGCTTCAATAAAGAACTAACACAGGAAGAATATTTAGAGAAGTTTAACAGCGGCCATTTAATGGATGTGCTTAACCGCGAAACCGCCAACGAGGGTGATGTTTTCTTTTTACCTGCGGGACGTGTGCATACTATAGGCGCAGGATTATTGTTAGCCGAGATCCAGCAAACATCAGACATTACGTACCGTATTTATGATTTTGACCGGGTGGATGCCAATGGCAACAAACGCGAGTTACATACCGAAGAAGCCCTTGCCGCGATCGACTATAAATATTACGGCAACTACAAAACCAAATACACACCTGAAAAGGACGAGACAGTTGAATTGGTAAGCTGCCCATACTTTACTACCAGCGTATTAGATGCTACTGAAGGTACAAGTAAAGATTACAGCAACCTGGATTCGTTTGTGATACATGTTTGCCTTGCCGGGGCTTACACTATTAAATACAATGGCGAAAGCTACCCGGTTAAAATGGGCGAATGTATTTTACTGCCAAAAACAATTGATAAAATTGATTTGGAAACAGCGGGCGGGTTTAAAATACTGGAAAGTTTTATAGCATAGGTTATATTTAAAACAAACAACAAAGGAGCGTTAAGCCCCCTTTGTTGTTTGTTCACCATCATGTCATTTCGAAGCGTAGCGAGAAATCCTATACGCCTTGCAACAGGTCTGCTTGTTTAATATTTCTCCCTCGTACCTCGGTTCGAAATGACATGATTAATTACTTACTTATACTTCCAGTGCCTTGTCTTTCCTTCGGCTATCCACTCTAAAGCGGTTTCCATGCGCTTTAGGCGGGTGGGTTCAGTTTTAGCTTCTGTTATCCATTCCGTACTCGCGTTTGCAGGATGGGCTAAATGCTTGAAATACGGTGTTAGCTTTCGGATTTTCATGTAACGCGGCTATAAAATAATCGGGCGGCAAAATTTCGGCTTTTGGCTTTGGCGTGGCAGACCTGCCCGGCGCTATTGACTTGGCCTTGCCATCTTCATTTAATGCAACCGCCTGTTTAATATAATCCAACATTATCTCGTCGGGCGGCAGGTCAGCGATGGTAGTAATACGCCCAAACATGCCGGCCGAATCCTTCTCGCCTACAATTTGTATATAGCCGTGCTCGTCCTTAATCTGGGTGCTATTCCACAACCCTACTGCGCAGTGTTGCTTAAAGGCCGCCATGTTGCCAACTATCCCTTTATACTCAAAAAATGGGTGACCCCATTTGATATTTTCGGTAATATGTGGCGACGCGGCATGCATCAACTCCCTAACATACCTTAATATAGGCTGTGCAAAGGCAGGCTTTTTGTTAATATAGTCGTCTATGCGTGGATCGTATTGCATCATAGCACCAAGATAGAAATTTTATTATTTAGTTACCCAACCGTTCGCAGATCTCGGTAACAGACTTACTGATCGGCTTAAATTCAATGCCAATAGCCGCTTTAATTTTACTGTTATCAAAATCACGGTATTGCACAGCCGATTGCGCGGCGATCTTATCAATAGCCGGTGGTTTACCGGTTATTAAGCTGGCAAGTTTGGCGCCGCGCCAGGCCAGTTCCATCATCCGGGGCTTGGCCAATATTGCAGGTGGTTGTATTTTAAAACCAGCGGCTATGGCGGCAGTCATATCCTTATAATGCCAGTTCTCGGCGCTAATAATATAACGCTCCTCCGCGATATCGCTTTCCATTAAAGCTATCATACATTTTGCAACATCAGCCACATCAACAAAACCTGACGTGCCATCGGTATAAAATTTAAGCCCCTTACGTACCGTTTCAAAAAGTTGCCCGCTGCCTAACGTGCCGGCATTTGGGCCAATAATTAATGATGGATTAACGATAACCGCATTCAACCCCTCGGCAATGCCGCGCCATACTTCCATCTCGCTTTCCAGTTTTGATATGGCATAGCCGTCGTTTTCGGTGCTTATTTCTAAATGATGATTTTCGGTGATCAATTCGCCCGGCTTTGCCTGACCTATAGCGGCTATCGAGCTTACGTGCACCAGTTTGATAGCTCTATCCAAACATAAGTTAACCAGATTGGCGGTACCCTTCACATTGGTACGGATCATGGGGATCTTATCCGCTTGTTTTAACGATACCCGTGCCGCGCAATGATAGACCTGCGTTACCCCCTCTAAAGCTTTCTCTAAAGCAAAAATATCCAGCAGGTCGGCGTCAACCCATTCTATTTGCGTATAAGGCACGAGCAGCAGGGGGATAACAGACTTTATCCGTTTAGTGCAACGGATAGCTTCACCCCTATCGGCTAATTGCTTAGCTAATTCCGACCCTAAAAACCTGTTGCACCTGTTATTAATATCATTATTGTGGATATGCAAATGTGCAGATAGATATGTGGATATGCAAATGTGCAGATAGTTCCGGGCCACTATGCAATTTAAAATAATTTCGCTTACTTTATTCTAACATAATAACATCATGAAAGCCTCCGGAAAAATATTTTTAGCTCTACTATTATTTATTCCCGTTTTTGTACATGGGCAGCAAAAAAAAATCACAGCCTAATATCCTGATTATTTTGTCTGACGATCTGGGTTATCATGATGTTTCTTATTATAACACACCGGATGTCCGGACGCCAAATATCGATCAGCTTTGTAAGCAGGGAATCCGCTTTGATAATTTTTACGCCAACTCGCCGGTTTGTTCGCCAAGCCGTGCTTCGCTGCTTACCGGCCGTTATCCTGAGATGGTGGGTGTACCCGGGTTGATCAGGAACCAGCTTACAGACAATTTTGGCTACATGACGCCCGGTATTCAACTATTACCCGCCTTGCTAAAAAAGGCCAATTATAATACGGCCATCGTGGGCAAGTGGAACTTAGGTTTAGAAACTCCTAACCTGCCTAACCAAAAAGGGTTTGATTATTTCCACGGCTGGCTGGATGATATGATGGAAGATTACTGGAAACATACCCGTAACGGCATCAACTTCCTGCGCGAGAACGATAAGGTAATTACTCCCGAAGGCCACGCAACCGACCTGTTTACGCAATGGGCTATAGCTTATCTGAACAGTCAGAAAAATAGCAGTAATCCGTTTTTCCTGTACCGGCATATACCGCGCCACATACGCCTATACAACCTACTCCTGAATTTTTAGCCAAAGTAAAAGCGCGCGAACCCAATATATCAGATAAGCGGGCAAAGTTGGTAGCCCTGATAGAACAAATGGACGACGGCATTGGCCAGTTATAAAAACATTAAAAGCCAATGGAGCCTACGATAATACCATCATTATATTTTTGAGCGATAACGGCGGTCAGCTGGAAACTGCTGCGAATAACGGGAATGTGCGCGATGGCAAAGGCACCATGTATGAAGGCGGCATTAAAATACCGGCTTGTATAACCTGGCCGGGACATATAACCCCGGGTACACAATCGGCCGAGCGATTGTTATTGATGGATGTTTACCCGACATTGGCCGAAATTACCGGCGTTGCTATCGATCATAAAATTGATGGGGTAAGCTTTGCATCCATATTAAAAAATAGCAGCGCCAAGCTGGCACCTCGACCACTATTTTTTATCCGCCGTGAAGGCGGCGGCTATGGAGCGAAAATATCAAACGCTATAATAAATGGGGATTTAAAACTATTGCAAAACACCCCAACCCAACCATTTGAATTATACGACCTGGCTAAAGATCCGCTTGAGCAACATGACCTTGTTAAGACAGAGAACGACAAGCGGGTAGTACTACACCGCCTGCTGATGAAACAGGTGCAAAGGGGTGGCAGCGTTCCATGGCAGAAGCCGGAAGATAAATAATGAATACCCCGCTAATTAATTAAACGACTGCCTAAACTCCAGCGGCGAAACATTAGTTTTTGTCTTGAATAACTTACTGAATGATTGCGGGTGCTCAAAGCCTAACTGATAGGCAATCTCGCTTACCGAGAGGCCAGTGGTAGATAGTTTTTCTTTGGCCCGTTCTATCAGGATATCATGCAGGTGTTGCTGCGTGCTTTTGCCGGTTAGGGCCTTAAGTGATCCGCTTAAATAACCGGGCGAAACGTTTAAGGTTTCGGCAATATAGGCAACAGTTGGCAGGCCTTTTGTCGCTAAAACATCGCTGTTAAAATATGCGGTGAGTGTATCCTCCAATCTATCAAGCAATTGGTGGTTAGCTATTTTACGGGTGATGAACTGGCGATGATAGAAACGGTCAGAATAATTGAGCAGTAACTCCAATTGGGCAATGATAATGTCCTGGCTAAATTTATCAATGTTAGCTTGATATTCCTGCTGGATATTTTGCATGATACCCGAAATTATTGTTTCTTCTTTTTCTGAAAGGAACAACGCCTCATTAGCGGCGTAACTAAAATACTCGTATTGTTTAATGGTTTTGGCCAATGGCGTATTCCACAAAAAATCAGGATGGATAAGCAGCATCCATCCTGATTGCTTTGATTGTGTATCTTCCAGCAATTCTATCCTGAAAACTTGTCCCGGCGACATAAAAAACATAATGCCGTCATCAAAATCATACTCCTGCTGGCCATACTTTAATTTGGCGTTGAAATTCCGCTTAAGCGCGATGGAATAAAAATCCTTCACCAGTGTTACCTCGTTGGCCGGGATCTCTTTAACATCCTCGACATTAATAACGCTGATAAGAGGGTGTTCCGGTTTGGGCAGGCCCCTGAATTTGTGGAACTCGCTTATAGTTTTAAACCGGTGAATTTTAACGT
This sequence comes from Mucilaginibacter humi, assembly GCF_013087555.1. Classification (NCBI taxonomy): domain Bacteria; kingdom Pseudomonadati; phylum Bacteroidota; class Sphingobacteriia; order Sphingobacteriales; family Sphingobacteriaceae; genus Mucilaginibacter; species Mucilaginibacter humi. The sequence continues at coordinate 8,228 of NZ_JABFCR010000019.1, read as the reverse complement.
TTGGCATAACCCAATATACTTATTTTTGATGATAAACCGCCGCAAATTCCTTCGCGAAATCTGTCATTTTTGTTCTACCTAAAATGGGGCGGTTGCGGAAATAATCTTCAGCCAATAAACCCGTGTGCAGGCTGGCATACATTTCAACCAAACCGGCAGCTATTTTAGGGTTCATACCAAAACCTGTTAAGCTATCTAAAACCTCTTCGTCGGTAACTGCAACCCATTGCAGCTCTGGTTTGCCTATGGCAGCGCCTAATATAGCCGCAACTTCATTACCGGTAAGCTCTTCGCTGCAAACATAACGAATCTTTCTGCCGGTAAACGTCGACTGTAATTCTTCAGCCACAGCCGAAGCAATATCAATTGGCGAAACCCAGGGGAACAATATCACCATAGCCATAATTTGTAGCTATTACACCCTGGTTCTTTATCATCGGCAAATAGCTGTATAAATTATAATAGAACGATGTTGGGCGCATGTGGGTGATAGCAACATCAGCAGGCAAGCCATCCGAGATTTCCGCCAGGTCATGCGCGCCGATTAAAATGCCCGAGCCTTTTTCTAAATGCGCGCCAATGGTGCTTAGGTTAACCACACGTTTTACACCCGACTTCGCGATAGCAACAGCATAATTTTGCCCCAACCTGCGATAATAAGCATGCAGATCAAGGCTATGATCGAAGTAATTATTTGGCGGCACCATGCAATACACGGCATCGGCCCCGGTAAAAGTGGCTGTTAAAAAATCAACGTCTTCTAATGATCCTATCGCAGCCGTTGCGCCTAACGCTTCAATCGCTTCCTGTCTATCCGCATTACTGCTGATAACTACTACCTCATGCCCTTTTTGTACTAATTCTTTTATTAAAGGCAAACTGATATGCCCTAACGATCCTGTTACTATGATCTTCATATTTTTCCTTTGTTATTGATGTGATACAAAGGTGCGCAGGTCCGCAACGGCAGATGTAGCCAAATCAACTGTTGTTGTAGCCAAAATCAGACAGGGCCGTGTGCGTTGTCATGGTGAGCCTGTCGAACCATAGGTGCGAAGCTTTCATTAACTTTTCATCCTAAATTCTTATCTTCGCTGCCCTAAACAGCATTGTTTAAAAGTTTATGAAATTATTAGAAGGAAAAACCGCGTTAATAACCGGAGCGTCAAAAGGAATTGGGCGCAAAATTGCCGAAAAGTTTGCCGAGCACGGCGCTAATGTGGCTTTTACTTATTTATCATCTGTTGAAAAAGGCCAGGCCCTTGAGCAGGAACTGCAAAGCTTTGGCACCCGGGTAAAAGGTTACCGCAGCGATGCTTCAAAATTTGACGAAGCAGAAAAACTGATCAATGATATTATTGCCGATTTTGGCACATTGCATATTGTAGTTAACAACGCCGGAATTACCAAAGATGGTTTGCTAATGCGTATGACTGAAGAGCAATGGGATGACGTTTTAACTGTTAACCTAAAATCTATTTTTAACGTTACCAAAGCGGCATCAAAAATTATGATGAAAAACCGCGATGGTGTGTTCATTAACATGAGCTCGGTTGTTGGGGTTGATGGTAACGCGGGCCAATCAAACTACGCGGCTTCCAAAGCAGGTATCATTGGTTTCTCAAAATCAATGGCCAAAGAGTTAGGCTCGCGTAATATCCGTACCAACGTTATTGCCCCGGGTTTTATCCGTACCGAAATGACCGAGGTGTTAGACCCTAAAGTGGTTGAGGGCTGGGCAGCATCCATCCCGCTTAAACGTGCCGGTGAAACCGAAGATGTGGCTAACGCCTGCGTATTCTTAGCGTCAGACATGGCAACCTACATTACCGGCCGGGTTATCCCGGTTGATGGCGGAATGCTGTAGGTAGAGATTAGAGGTTGGTGATTAGAGATTAGGCTTGGCGGGAAAAGATGTGAGCAAGGTGTCATGCTGAGGCTCTCGAAGTATGAGCGCAAAGGCCTTTCAAATAAATATTTAAAACAGCATATTTGGTAATACAGATATGCTGTTTTTTTATGCGGATAATTTGGGCCTTATTACTTTCGATAATATTTCTTGGCAGTTGCCGTGAACCTGAAAAGAAATATCCTATTCCGAGTAAAAAAGATATAAATGAAGTAATTAAGACTGTTATTACACAGCAAACTATTGTTACCAGGTTTGATTCAACAGGAACTGCTGTAACTGGAAAGCCCGGCAGTGGTCATTTTAATTCATTAGACAACTTTCCTCTAAACATTGATTTAACAAGGCCCCGGAGTAAGGGAGATATGGCTATATTTCATATGGACGCCGAAAGCCTCTTTAGGCCGTTAAAGCACCCCAATTTTATGAATGCCGATTCATTGTATATTATTTTCCGGCCCATCTCCCAAAAGGGTTAAAAATTGATACTGCCGGTATAACAAACGCTATATTTACCAGTGAGGAACAGGTGCGAACTATAAAAAAAAGAAAGGCAGGCACGAATATTTTTCTTTCTACTATTATCAGATGTCGAGGCCATTATTTTCGTTAGATCAAAAACAAGCCTATGTAGTAATGGACCTTTATTATAATTACATGGCTGCAGAGAGCTATGCGTTTTTTGAAAAAAGATAAACGGTAAATGGGTAATTCTTTGGCAAGATGAAAATGGAATGACCTAACCCTTATCAACATTATTACACCAAACATTCACAATATTTTCGCATTTTGCAATGACAACGTAAAACGTATTACGTAACACGTACAACCTTTAAAATGCTGCTATTTTCAATCACTTGGGGTACTGTTTCCGGCTGGTGGGCGCCTGTTTGCCTGCTGTTGGGTGTACTGTATGCCTGGCTGATGTACCGGCAACCGGTAAACTTGTCTAACAAATTCAGGTATGTGCTGGCCGCCGTCAGGGCGATAGTGGTTTTTTTGATCGCCCTACTGCTGGTATCGCCATTGGTACGGTCGACTAACTACAAACCGCAAAAACCGCTTATTTTAATAGCGCAGGATAATTCCGCATCTATCAATACATTTCATCCGGCGGGTTTTGAACCGGCTAAGTTTGTCGACGAGCTGGGCAAGCTAAAGCAACAATTAGGCGACGAGTACGAGGTGCAGGAATTTAACTTCGGGCATGACCTTAGCAATGGCCTGTCAAAAACTTTTAATAACAAGCAAACCAATATAGCCGCCGCTTTACGCCAGTTAAACGACAGGTTTGTTAACCAAAACATCGGCGCATTGGTATTGGCTACCGATGGTTTATATAACCAGGATGCCGACCCGCAATACGAGGCGCGTAACTTCAAAACCAATATCTACACCATAGCCTTGGGCGATACCATTGCCAAACGCGACCTGCTGATAAGCAACGTAAACTATAATAAAACCGCGTTCTTAGGCAACGATTTCGAGATAGAGGTATTGGCCCAGCCTACCAGAGCAAAGGCGAGACCATGCACCTGAGCATTACCGAAGATGGCCGCCAGGTAAGCGGGCAGATCATCCCGGTAACTAATGATGCTTTTAAAAAAATCCTGACCATTAAGTTAAATGCTGATAGAAAAGGCATCCATAAATTCAACATCAGCATTACGCCTGTAAAAAACGAGCTATCCACCCAAAACAACACCGAAACTATTTATGTGGAAGTGCTGGATGCGAAGCAAAAGATACTGCTGTTGTATGATGGCCCCCACCCTGATATTACGGTTATTAAACAGGCCATTGAGGCTAATAAAAATTACGAGCTAAAAGCAAGCCAGGTAGCAGATGTAGCGGGTTTAAAACTGAGCGATTATAGCCTGGTTATCCTGCATCAAACCATGCCGGCTGCATACGGCCAGCTTGGCGAACTGGTTAAAGGCAAAACACCCATCTGGTATTTATTGGGCGGGCAGGCTAACCTATCCAGTTTTAACGAAGCACAGAAGCTAACCCGCATAAGCGCGGGCAGGTTGGATATGCAGGAGGTCTTCGCCCAGCCCGCCGCCGAGTTTACCTCTTTTGTATTAACAGATTCCACGCTGCAAAAAATAAGCCGCATGCCGCCTTTAATGGCGCCGTTTGGCAGCTATACCGCGGCGGTTACCAACGGCGTATTATTTAAACAGCGCATTGGTTCGGTTACTACCAGTTACCCGTTGTTGTTGTTTGGCGATGATAATGGCCGCCGTATAGGCGTGCTTACCGGCGAAGGCCTATGGCGCTGGCAACTGGCCGAATTTGAAGCCTACGGCAACCACCATGCTATGGAAGAGTTATTCAGCCAGAGCGTGCAGTACCTTACCGCGAATGCCAACAGGCAGCGCTTCAGGGCCTACCCTGCAAAAAATATTTTTGACGAGGGCGAGAATGTATTGATAAACGCCGAACTGTATAATGACGCGCTTGAACTGGTTAACACGCCCGACGTACGCATAGAACTAAAAATACCGATGGTAAAAACTACAGCTTCCTCGGCCACCCGTAACGGGCAAAGCTACCAGCTGGATGCCGGCACCTTACCTGTGGGCGAATATACTTATGCCGCATCAACCAAATTAGGAAACCGAGTGTTTAATGCCAATGGGCAGTTAACCGTTAAACCGCTTAATCTGGAGATTCGCCAGAGTGCCGCCAACCACCAATTGTTAAGGAACCTGGCTAAGCAAGGCGGTGGGCAAATGTTATACCCATCGCAGATAAGCCGGTTGGCCGACCTGATCCGCAAGAACGAAAACATTAAAACCCCGGTGTATGAGGATAGCCATTATAACGATATGATAGATGTGAAATGGATCTTCGCGCTGATTGTTGCGTTTTTGGGGGTCGAATGGTTTTTACGCAAACGCGAAGGCGAAGTATAACCTACACTCTGCTGTAACATCCGCGACAATAAAAGCGGCGGACTGGTGCGATTCCCCTCTTGAGAGGGGGCGGAGGGGTGTGTCCTTTCGCGAGTATAACACACCCCCGCAACCGCATAGCCAACGCGCCCCCTCTCAAGAAGGGAACTTTGACGTTTAAAACAAATATTTAAAATCTTTAAAACGGTATTAGTTTTTCGGTAAACATTTCTATTTTTGTAGCAATAAAAAAATAAGCACTATGAGCTCAATGCAAGAAGCAAATTCAGAACGCCATTACATATTATTAGTAATTGCTATAGTTATAGGTTTAGTTGGCGTTTATTTACGCTTCGCGGACTTCAGACATGCATCAGCCGTTGCTAACGTTATATTAGCTATAGGCGCAGGCGTTGGTTTGAAAGCAGTGTTTACCATTATTAAGTAACTTATACTTTAACTTTAATATAAAAAGCGTCCTGCATTGTGTGCGGGACGCTTTTTTGTTCCTTGTCTTTTAGCTATTTAGGGCGATATTTTGAATCATTCAGTATTTTTTGCGCATCCTGGTTGTTCATTAATTGTTGCAGCGTAACATCGGGGTGACGGTCCATATATTCCCTTACAATTTGCCAGCCGGTCCATACACCTAATTTAGGCGCCGATTGGTTATGTTCGCCTAATTGCGGGGTAAACGGGGCTTCGTTAATGTAAGTTTGAATTTTCTGATCGTCGGTTTCGTACAACAGGTTTTGCTCTAAAAGGTATGCCCATATCGTCGATTTAAAATCTGTGCACCATTTGATTTGCTGGGTAGTATAGCCAATCTTTATCGAGTCGGCTACGTCTGGTAAAATTTGGTCCATAAAATAAAGTATCTTACCATTATACACCATTTTTGATAACAATGTTTTATCATTTTCACTTTCGGGAAACATGTCCTCACGGACAATACCCTCAACTACGCGCGGGGTAATATTTTCGGGTGTAAAGCGCCTTGAAATATAACGCGGGAACACTTCGGTTAAAGCCGGGTAAAACCTTGAATCGGCACCCGGAACAGGTCGAGCCCAATACCAAAATAACCATCGCCAACAGATGTCTGCGCTTTAAAGCCTGAGAAGTAGGCATAAACTTTTGGGATTTTCTGTTTGGGATAGTAGTACTTTATCCGTCTGAAAGCATCCGTTAATTCGGCCTCCTGTTTAGCCATATTGCCGGGATATACGGCATCAACATCATGTTTCAGGTCTAAGTACGCCCGGCCCTTAAAAACGTCGCGCAGGGTGTTAAAATAGGCCGTATCGTTAATACTGCCGGCCTCCAATATCTGTTGGGTATAATCGCGATAAAAGTCGCCATACTTTTGCACCATAAATATGGCTTGCTGCTCCATGGGTTTTGTACGCAAACCGTCAAAATCATGATCAAACCGTTCTATCTTAACATCAATTGGTATATTGCTGACGTCAACTTTTTTGTTTCGGCCGCAGGCTGTTAACAGCGCGCCGATAATAAAAATTAAATAAATTTGTTTGAACTTGTAGAAGGATGGTATCATTTTTATACTTTCAACAAATTTAATTTATTATTTGCATTTAGGTGCAAACGGATACTTAGAATATATTATGAAGATTGCTTTAGCCCAGCTTAACTATCACGTTGGTAATTTTGAGTCGAACACGGCGCATATTATCCAGAACATAAAAAAGCAAAGCAAAACGGGGCCGACCTGGTTGTATTTGCCGAGTTATGCGTTTGCGGCTACCCGGCGCGCGATTTCCTCGAGTTTAGCGAGTTTATCAACCAGTGCGAAATTGCCGCCCAACAAATCGCTGCCGAGTGTATTGATATTGCCTGCATAATTGGCTTGCCTATCCCTAACCATAAACCGGAGGGCAAGGACCTGAACAACTCGGCTTATTTTATTGAGAACGGAAAGGTAAAGGCAGTTGTAAATAAGGCCCTGTTGCCTAACTACGATATCTTTGACGAATACCGCTATTTTGAACCATCTACCGAGTTTAATTGCATTGAGTTTAAAGGCAAGCGCATTGCTTTAACTATCTGCGAGGACCTGTGGAACACCATAGAAAATCCGTTATATATTACCCGCCCAATGGATACGCTGATAAAGCAAAACCCGGATGTGATGATCAACATAGCCGCGTCGCCATTTGCGTATAACCATGATGAGGAACGCATAGCCATTTTAAAGGATAACGTAACCCGTTACAATTTGCCATTGTTCTATGTTAACCATGTAGGCGCGCAAACCGAGTTGATATTTGACGGCGGATCGTTAGTGTTTGATAATGCTGGTAACCTGGTTGATGAGTTGCCGTACTTTGAGGAATGCTTGACTTATTACACTTTGGATGACAACGGTGCGATAACTTTTGATCACCCGTCAACCTTAAAAGAACGTGAAAGTGATATCGCCCAGATACACCAGGCGCTGATATTAGGCATCCGCGATTATTTTCATAAGTCAGGATTTAGCAGGGCGATATTAGGATTGTCGGGCGGTATCGACTCAGCAGTTGTATGCGCACTGGCTGCCGAGGCTTTAGGTGCAGAGAATGTAATGGCGGTACTGTTGCCATCTAAGTTTTCAAGCGACCACTCGCTAAAGGATGCCGAGGACCTGGTAACTAACCCGGGGTTGCATGAGCGAGACCATCGCCATAAAAAATATTACCGAAGCATTTGAAACCGCCCTTCACCCGCAGTTTAAGGATTTGCCCTTCAACATAGCCGAAGAGAACATACAATCGCGCAGCCGCGCCATATTGCTGATGGCGATGTGTAATAAGTTTGGGTTTATCCTGCTAAATACCTCTAACAAAAGCGAGGCCGCAGTAGGCTATGGTACTTTATATGGCGATATGTGCGGCGGTATTTCTGTTATTGGCGACGTTTATAAAACGCAGGTGTTTGAGCTGGCGCGATATATTAACCGCGATAAAGAGATCATACCCGAAAATTCTATCGTCAAACCACCATCAGCCGAACTAAGGCCGGGGCAAAAGATTCGGACTCATTGCCCGAATACGATGTACTGGATAAAATTTTAGCCGAATATATCGAGCACCGCTGCTCGGCTGCCCAGATCATTAAAATGGGTTATGATGAAGCAACAGTACATCGCGCTATAAAACTGATAAACCTTGCCGAGCATAAACGTTACCAGACACCACCAATATTGCGGGTATCGCCAAAAGCATTTGGCATGGGCCGAAGAATGCCTATAGTTGGAAAGTATTTGCAGTAGACGATATACAAACGTTGTCATTTCGAAGCGTAGCGAGAAATCTTATACGAGCGAATTAGCAATGCGTATAAGATTTTTTCGCTACGCTCAAGAAAGAAGTTCTCACTCGTTCCTCGTTTCGAAATGACAAGCGGATTAGGTGTTA
>NZ_JABFCR010000016.1:0-39171 GCF_013087555.1 Mucilaginibacter humi | reverse complement strand
TCGGGCGATGCAACCAACAGTGCAAAAATTGCAGCAGGTGGCATAACCTTAAATATAAATACTGCTGATAAAAAAGTGAAAAGGATGCATTTAGCGTAACCTACCCAGTTGTTAACCGTAGCGGACGCGGTGGCGGTGGCAGAAGAGGCGGGTTTGGCATTGGTGGCAACCGGAACAACACCAACCTATCAGATTCGGCAATTAAAGCGATGACTGAAGAGGCGCATAAACAATTTATAGCGGCAGCCAAAGAAATTAAAGTATTAGGCTTTAAAGAAATCACAGATACCTTAATATCTATTTACAACGAATATAGCATCAAAGCCCTTGTTGGGTATGATGAGCAAGGAATGATGACCTGCGAAATGGCTATCCCGCTTAAAGCTTTAGGCCTGTCGGCTGCCGACCCAAAAGAATTTGCTTACCAGATAATGCTTAACGGCATACCTGCCCCTACCGGTGGTGGATTTGGTGGCGGCGGCCGTGGAGGACGTGGCGGTGGAAATCGCGGCGGTGGTGGACGCGGAACTAATATTGATTTTCAGGACCTTATAGCGCCTACAGATTTTTGGGCTAAATATACTTTAGCTAAAAATAACATGCCCCTTAATACCCTTAAAAATACCTACACTCTAATATGAAAAAACTTTTATTTGCTATATTATTAATATCTCTAACCCTTAAACTGTCGGCTCAACAAAAACCCGTGCCTTTAGTACAACCGCCGTTGCCATTTCGCGAAGTAAGTGGTATTGTTAAAGACGACAAAGGCGAAACTGTTATAGGTGCATTAGTAACGTTAAAATCTACTGTTGATACCATCAGAACGGCTACTAACGAGGATGGCATTTTCGTAATAAAGAATGTAAAAAAGCAGTTTTTAACGTCACCGTTACTTACCTTGATCTGAACCTTTTATTAAAAAGTATTTAAATAACGACCAGTCAAAAAAATTATTTTAGAGCCCATTACTTTAAAACCTGCCACTAATCAACTTAACGAGGTTACTATTAACGGTACGCCCAGCGTAACGTATAAAACGGATACGGTTGAATATCGTGCAGCTGATTATAAAGTACGTGCCAACGCTACGCTTGATGAACTGATCAAAAAATGGAAGGCATGGAAGTTGGTACTGACGGTTCATTAGTTCACCAGTGGCGAAAACGTGGTACAAGCTAAGTTAAACGGTAAAACTTTTAACAGCGGTAGTGTGGCTCAAGCATTAAAAACCCTACCTGCAGACATTGTTGAGAAAATACAAATAGTAGACGACTATGGCGATCAGGCCGCACGTACCGGGATTAAAACAGGTTTGCCGCAAAAGGTGCTAAACATTACCACCAAGCCAGATCGTTCTGTTGGTACACAAGGGCGCCTTGTTGCACAAGCCGGTAATAACGACCGTTATAACTTTGGTTTATCCGGAACGCGAATTAATGCAAACCAGGTTTTTAGCGTTAACGGTAATATCAAGAACACGGTTGATGGTATTGGTGGTGGCAATCCGGGTACAACTATGTCTGGTAGGCCAGAAATAGGTTATACCGATCAGTGGAGTAAAAAAGTAGAGGTAAACAGCCATTTAGCGTACGATTTTAGCAATAACAACTCCATAAACCACCAATGGGGTAATGATCCAACGACTTTGGGTGTAAGATATTTTGATGAGCAAGGTAGCGCCAATAATAGCAGCCGGGGATATAATGGCCATTTCCAAATAAAAATGGACTTGGATAGCGCGAAGAATAACTTTTTGCAGATTACACCATCATTTAGTAAGTCACATTCAAATAATGCAAGGACATTCGGTCGGGACCAAACAGACGATTTCAGAGACACTTTAGGAAACTCACTATTTCAGCACCAGATAAGCAATGGTTCCAGTTCTACTTATAACGAAAATAACAGCTATAACCTTAATGTTTTCTTCCTGCATAAGTTTATGAAACCTAAGCGCAACATATCTTCGTCGTTCAATTTCTCAAACTCAACCTCAAAGGCAAATGGAGGCTCGAACAGATTGTATAAATTTTATGCTGACAGCACCCGAAATAATTTCATACGCGACTCGACAATAAATGTGTTAACTGAAAGAAATAATCATAACAGGTCATACTCGGGGAGGGTCACTTATACTGAACCATTAGGAGAATTGTCATTATTGGATTTCACGGCAGACTTAAACAAATCTGATAACAATGCCGAGGCATTGCAATATGAGATAGACCCCATAACCAAACAATTGGCTTTACGCAACGATTTGAGTAATGTTTACGGTTTCACCACCACCCAGGGACGTTATACAGGTAACTACCGTTACGATGGTAAAAAAGTAACCTTATCATTGGGGGTAACAGCTATTGAGTATAACTTGTCAGGTACTAAACTTAACGTTACCACCGGGCAAAATGAAGCATCTTCCCGATCTACGTTTAGAGTGGTACCTGCGTTTCGTTTCGCTTATCAATGGACGAGAACACAACGCTTTCAATTAAACTATAATGGAGGAAACGTCGATCCACAGTTCCAGCAAATACAACCATTTACAGACCGGTCAAATCCTAACAATATAGTTGTGGGTAATCCGGATCTTAACCCCGGTTTTAATCATTCTATAAATTCTAATTACAATAATTATATAGCTAACTCCGTGTTTAATGTATCACTTAGCGCTTATGCTAACTTCTACGATAATAAAATAACTACAAACAACATCAACATTCGTGTAACAACCCCTGCTGTCCCTGCCGTTCCGCCGTCAGGTACTGATCCCGGCTCGCCTGCAAAACCAGCAGTGACCAGAACATCAACCAAACAAATTTTATAAACCCGGGCGGTTCGCACTCCTATGGTGGTGGTTACAGTTTCTCAAAACAGTTGGATGACCGCCGTTACAATATCTCATTAAACGGGGGTATTAATTACGCTTATAATACTGCTATGAGCAATAACATATTATACCACACCACCAGGTGGAATTTTGACACTCGTTTTGGGCCGCGTATAAACCCTAATGATAATATTGAGGTAAATCCTTACATCGGCTACAATTTAACCAGGTCTTTCGCTACTTCACGTTCGGCAATAGCATCACAATATACAACCACCAGTTTGGCTATTAATGGTAAAATGTATTTTTTGAAAACGTATCAGATAAACTACAACGCTTCTAAGAACTTTGTTTCGGGCATAGTAGGCGCAACTAATCCATTCATCGTAAATATGGGCTTCCAGAAAGAGTTTTTGGAGAAAAGAAATCTTGTGGTAACGTTTGATGTGTATGACTTACTTTATCAAAACAGCTTTATCCGCAGGGATGTTGCAGAGGATGGTGGTATAACTAATACGCTTTCAAACACATCAAGCAGGTACTTTATGGTTGGTGTGCGCCTTAACCTTCAAAAATGGAGCGGCAGGCCACAACGTAACGGTAAAAACATGCAGCGGAGAGGCGACGGTAGCTTCATCTACAACTAACACATAAAACATAATAATAAGAAAGCCTTGCTAATATTAGCAAGGCTTTCTTATTATTGAATAATCCTACTATTTTTTTATCTGAGAGAATTTATAATATGATGATGTTTTATAAGTCTCGCCCGGTTTTAAAGTTGTTGTAGGGAACGATGGTTGATTTGGTGAATCAGGGAAGTGTTGGGTTTCCATAGCAAACGCAGTTCTGAAATCATCTTTGCTACCACCTTTAAAAGTATTTTTGCTTTGCATAAAGTTACCGCTGTAAAATTGCAAACCCGGCTCCCGGGTATAGATATCCATTACTACACCGCTTTTATCGCCAATAACGGTTGCAGCGTGATTAAACTTACCGGCACCTGCACTTTTTAGTACATAATTATGGTCATAACCAGAACCGTTTTTAAGTTGCTCGTTTTTAACATTGATACGTGCGCCAATGGTAGTGGGCTTATTAAAATCAAATGGCGTACCTGCAACCGGTTCTAATTTTCCTGTCGGTATCAAAGTAGAATCAACCGGTGTGTATTTATCTGCATTGATCTGTACAATATGATTAAGGATGGTACCACTACCTTCGCCGTTTAAATTAAAGAACGCGTGGTTGGTAAGGTTCATTACTGTAGTTTTATCGGTAGTAGCCTCGTAATCCATATGCAGTTCATTATCGTCATTCAGGGTATAAGTAACCTTAACCTTAGCATTGCCGGGAAACCACCTTCCATATCTTTTGACAGGTACGTTAATTCTAATCCATTATCGCCTTTTTGTACAGCATCAAACATTACATATTGAAAGCCTGCTTTACCACCATGCAACGTATTAGGGCCATTATTAATGGTGAGGGTAACCTGTTTACCATCTAACATAAATTTGCCTTTAGCAATGCGGTTACCATAACGGCCTATAGTTGCGCCAAAATATGGTTCGGTAGATTTTTTATATTCTTCGGCAGATTTAAAGCCTACTACAACATCTGTTAAAGTATCTTTTAAACCTGGTACAAATAAGCTTACCAAACGGCCTCCGTAATTGGTAAAGATCGCTTTTAAGCCGTTTTTATTTTTTAGCACATAGAATTTAGCGGCTTTAAGGCTCGTGTCAGCAGTGGCCACAGAATCAGTTTTAGCACTATCGGTTGTGGTAATTGTTGTTGATGAATGACAAGCTGCCAATAAAAGCAATGCGGGCAGTGCACCGGTGATAAATTTTAATTTCATGTTTTTAATTTAAGTTTATGTATTGGTTATCTTTTTACTTGATTTTTCAGCCATTGGGTCAGGTCCATAGCGGCCATATCGTTCTGATAAATAGCCGGCAACCTGCCGTTTACGTACTCATTATATAGCCATGGATCGCCAACGGCAAATACGATACCTTTGCCATATTTGGTAATTGCGGCAATTACCGATGCACCATCGGCTGATTTTATTACTGCTTTAGCATCGGGATTATTTAAGCTGATGCTGCTTACATCCTTTAAAAATACTTTGGGACTTGATGGAAAAATCTTTTTGTCAACCCATGATGCTTCGCCATCTTTAAAATGTTTATCATCAATTACATGGTTGGGGAGGTCATTATTAAAATGCAGGCCAAACTTCGCGGCCAGTATATTAAAGTGTGGTAGCTCAACATTGGCGCTATCATTAGCCATCATTACCAATACCCCACCTGCCTTTACCCAAAGGGCTATTTGTGCTGCGTCGTTTTCGTTTATATAATTTGGATTGGAAGTTTCTTTTTTTGTATCAGGATCAACAATAATATAGACACTGCTGTTGCGCAGTTTGGCTAAGGTAGGCGCTTCGCCCAAGGTATCAAGGCTAAAACCGCTGTCTTTAAACCAACCACCCCATTTACTGAAGCCGCTATCCTTTTCATCGTTCCATAAATAATGGAAGCGCTCGGTTCCCGTTTTGGTTTTACGTGTTTCGTGGTTAAAATAAGTATCAAGCGTTACTGTTTGCGCGTAACTATAAGGCACCATTTTAAATACAATAACAAATGCGCAAACAAGAAATCTGTTCATAGTAAATTGGTAGTTGTTACGATTGGCTTATAAACTGGCATAGCGCCGTTGGCGCTATACTGTAAAGTTAATTAAAAATGTTAGAAACCTAATTTTGTTAATTTAATTCTACGGCTTTCATTTTCCTGGTAAGCAAATGCATGATAAACCATGCCAATAGATATGCACTACCACAAACGAAGAACATTATATAGTAAGCAACTTCAATTTTATCTATCCCTTTTGGCCCGTAATAAGCAAATAGCTTCTTCTGAACCAGCCATGAAAATAACACACCTCCTAAAGCTCCAAACATACCGCCGATACCGGTAACAGAACCAACAGAGTTTTTCGGGAACATATCAGACACCGTAGTGAAAATATTAGCGCTCCATGCCTGGTGTGCAGACGCCGCTATACCTATTACAATAACCGCATACCACATATTAATACCACCGGCTATTTGTACAAATACTATCGGTATAACACATAAGGCGTAAATAAACATGGATGTTTTACGTGCTTTAAAAACCGGCCAGTTGTTTTTAATCAAATTCATTGGTAACCAGCCGCCATAAACACTACCAAAAGTAGCTATGGTATAAACTGCCGCTACAGGCAAGGCAATACCTGTGCCTTTTAATCCATATTGGCGTTCCAAAAATCGGGCAACCAAAACAGGTAAAACCACCATATTGGATCGGTGAGGAATTTACCGATAATAAATGCCCAAGTTTGACGGTACTGAAGCAGCTTACCCCACGATATTCTCTTTTGTTCAACAACGGGGATATCCTCAGCAGCGTCGTCGCTGTTAATATAATCTAATTCGTCTTTGCTTATAAATTTGTGTTTTGCCGGGCTTTGATAAAAAATATACCAAAAAACCAACCAGATAAATCCTGTAGCACCGGTAATAATAAATGCCCACTTCCATCCCCGGGCAGCTGCTATAAATGGAACAGTTAAAGGCGCAACTATGGCCCCTATGTTAGTACCCGAGTTAAATATACCTGTGGCAAAGGCTCTTTCTTTTTTGGGGAACCACTCTGCTGTAGCTTTTATGGCTGCCGGAAAGTTACCGCCCTCACTTATACCTAAAGCCGATCGGACACCAATAAATCCTAACGTACCGGTTACAAATGCATGTGCTACTGCGGATAAACTCCAGAATAAGGTTGCAAGAAAATAACCTGCCTTTGAGCCCACTTTATCAATAACCCTACCAGCGCCTAAAAGCCCTAACGCGTAAGCAATTTTAAAAGCGATCTCGATGTTTGAATAATCGCCATCGCTCCATTTAAATTCGTCAGAAAGGTTTGATTTTAACAGGCTTATTACAGCCCTGTCCGGGTAATTAATAGTAGTGGCAAAAAAATGAGCGAGCATATCACCCACCGATAGTTTCCCTTAGGCGTTTCTTTCATAATTGGTTATAAGGCCGGATTAGCCGGGTACAATATAGGATATAAAATTAATTACTGGTACTTATACACCACTAAAAACAGAAAATCCACCATCAACGCAAATCATTGAGCCGGTTACAAATGCAGATGCATCGCTTAGCAACCATACCAACGCACCGATCAACTCGTCGGGGTTACCAAAACGTTTAAATGGCGTGTTGCGGATAACGCGTTCTCCCCTGTCCGTATATCCCCCATCAGGCTTGGTTAACAGGTTACGGTTCTGTTCAGTCAGGAAAAAGCCGGGTGCCAACGCATTCATACGGATGGCATCGCCATAACGGTTAGCTAATTCAACCGCAAACCATTGGTTATAGCAATCCATAGCTGCCTTACCCATGTTATAGCCCAACACGCGCGTTACGGCGCTCTTGGAGTTCATGGATGATATATTTACTATACTGCCTTTACCTGCAGTTTTAACAATAGCTTCACCAAATATTTGTGTAGGGATAACTGTTCCCCAGAGATTAAGATCGGCCACTTTTTTCATCCCTGCCAGGTTCATGCTAAAAATATCCTGATCTGGTAATAAAACACCTTCGGGCATATTGCCGCCCGCCGCGTTTACCAGGCCATCAATACGGCCATAGGTGGCTAACACTTTATCTTTTGCTGCCACTAACGCTGCTTCATCTAACGCGTCGGCTATAAGCGCTATGGCTTGGCCGCCGTTTGCATTAATTGCGGCCGCCCTTTCTTCGGCAACCTGTTGATTACGACCAAGTATACCTACTGTACCGCCGGCATCAGCTATACCTTCTACAAATGCTTTGCCTAATATGCCTGTGCCGCCTGTAACTACAATTACTTTACCTTTTAACGAGAATTTATTTTCCACTTTGTATCTGTTTATCTATTTAATGTCTGTGATGTTTAAAACGTCCATATCGGTATAATCAAGATTCTCGCCTGCCATACCCCATATAAAACTATAGCTGGCCGTACCGCTGCCAGAATGTATGCTCCATGGTGGTGATACCACTGCTTCATGGTTGCCTATGATAATATGGCGGGTTTCCTGTCCTTCGCCCATATAATGAAATACCCGCTGCCCTTCCGGTACATCAAAATAGAAATAGGCCTCCATTCGCCGGTCGTGCACATGTGCAGGCATGGTGTTCCATACGCTGCCATCGCTTAAAATTGTTAGTCCCATAACCAACTGGCAGCTTTGAATGCCCTCAGCATGGATGTATTTATTAATAGTCCGGCGATTAGCAGTTGATGCATCCCCTGCATTTACCTTTACAGCCTTATCGTTAGTTAATAAAGTGGTTGGATAATTAGTATGGGCCGGGCATGACAGCAGGTAAAACACAGCAGGTTTCGCGCTGTCCCTGCTTGAAAATTTTATGCTTTTTATGCCTTTACCAATATACAGGCAGTCCAGTTTGTTTACCGTATAGGTTTGGCCATCGGCTATAACTTCACCATCCCCGGCTACGTTGATGATACCGATCTCGCGGCGTTGCAGAAAGTAGTCGGCTTTTAGGTTGGGATAATTTTCCAGCTCCAGCTGTTTGTTAACCGGGTTGGCAGCACCCACGATCATACGGTCATAGTGTGTGTAAACACAATTAACTTCATCGGGCTTTACTATTCCATCCAACAAAAAGCGTTCGCGGATAGCTGCGGTTTGATAAGACTTAAAGTCTTCGGGATGGACGCTATAGATAGATTTCAATACAATTTAGATTTTGGTTACGAATAGCAATTTTACAATTTATCAATCAATTACAAGCTATCGCGATTATATTTTTATGCAATCGATGCAGAATTAAGCAAATACTTGTATTATTGAATATTAAACCGGTTACCCTATCTTTCAAGGGCACTAAATTATCATCATGAACAAAGTATCTGTTTATAAAATTGCCTTTTTGGCTATTATATGTTTTATCAGTACGGCTGCATCTGCCCAAATGAGCGAGAGCGACGCCAAAGCCTGGGTTAAAAATGGCGAATGGCGCAATGGCCTGACGCTAAACATGTACGCCGGCCTTAATAACGCCGAATTTGCAAAGCAATATAAAGCTAACCAGGCCTATTGGGATAAAGCATTTGCTTTTTTAAGGACGACGCAATTAGATACGCTATCCGTCGGGAAACATGTAATAGATGGCGATAACGTATTTGTAACGGTAAGCGAGGGCCCGACAAAGGATTATGATAAAACCGGCTGGGAAGCACACCGCAAGTATCTTGATGTGCACCTGATGATCCGCGGGAAGGAACGCATTGGGGTAATGAACCCTACTACTGCAACTGTAAACAATCCTTACGATGCAGCTAAAGACGTAGCTAATTACGACCCAGCCACCAAGGGTAATTATTATGTTGCAGATCCTAATACCATGCTGATACTCTTTCCGCTGGACTCACATCGCCCAAGCATACATGTTGATGGTTATGATACAGTTAAGAAACTGGTAGTAAAAATTAAGGTAGCCGACTAATATTTACAACACCAGTTGCGCGTGCAGCTTCTCTAATGTTTGCTGCGGATCATCAGTCAGTCCGGGGTGTACTTTGGATGCCTGTACAACCGTACTGCGGGTAGCTGTAAGCCAACGGAAACGCGAGGCTTCGTCCAGTAATGCAATGGGCCCGCCTTCAGCGCTGCCTTTACAGATCTGTTCAAATGCATGCAGATTAGCTTTGATTTGTACAGCTTCGTCAGGATTGGTAAAGCAACAGATCTTAGCTTCGTTAACCGTGATGATGGCTTGCAGGAAGTTAAGTTTCTTGCAGAACAGCACCACCCCTACATTCATAAACTCTTCACGCTCTACCCTTGGTACAACGCGGATTACGGCGTACTCAAAAACGTGTTTCCCTGGCATGGTTTGCTTCTTTTATAAATATATCCGATGCCGCTATCCGCAGCAATAAGAATTGTATGTATACTTCTCTTCGTTCGGCTGCTTCATCAGCCTCTTCGGCCAGCCACTCATCAGGAATTAGCGCTGCTATCTCGCGGATAACCTGTTCATTCAGGATCGCTTTAAACTCCGCATCAACCACTGCTAACTCAGTTGCCCCCATTAACAATACGTGATCCTTCACCTGTACAAACGGGCGCACGGCCTGCTCCTTCCAGTTATCCCATGAATGGTGGAAATACAACGCGGCGCCATGGTCTATCAGCCATAGCTCTTTATGCCATATCAGCATATTAGTGTTACGCGGCGTACGGTCGACATTGGTAAGCAGGCAATCCAGCCATACAATCTGCGAGGCCAGCTTATGATCGGTTTTGGTAACTGCAGGATCAAACGTTATAGCGCCCGACAGGTAATGCAGCGCCAGGTTCATGCCTACACTTGCTTTCAGCAGGTCCCGGATCTCTTCGTCACCTTCGGTACGTCCAAATGCTTCGTCTAAATTTGCGAATACCAGTTCGGGCACTTTAAGGCCCAATACACGGGCCAACTCACCGCCTATCAGCTCGGCTATGAGCGCTTTTACACCCTGTCCTGCTCCGCGAAATTTGAGCACATATAAAAACTCGTCGTCCGCCTCGGCAATAGCAGGTAAAGATCCGCCTTCGCGCAGCGGCGTAACATAACGGGTGACATTTACAGTTCTAAGTTCCATTTGATATCAGGATTTAAAACTAATCATTTATATCAAATAAGCAGGTATTGCACCGAAAGTGATCCACTTTAAAAAGTGGATCTTGTGGATCACACTTTTCTGATAACTACTTCTTAAATAAACATTTATCTTATTGAGCGAATCACCCCGGATCGCATGTAAAGCTTTAGATAATAACATATAAATAATTAAAAATAAGTATTTTATATAGTTTACCGAATTTATTGATTTTTTGCGGTGGATCACAGAAAGTGGATCACACCTAAGAATCTTAAGTATGTGTAGAATTGGATATAATATGATTAAATTTTTAATGTAGCCTTGTAACCTGATTATACGTTTTACATTTGTAAACACACACACCTAACTTTAACTTAATGAAACTTAAACTTACCATTTTAGCGCTTGCGTTGTTTGCCACGCATACTTATTCACAAACAAAAAACACATTAGCTGTAATATATGCGCCGGGTTCGGGCGATGTAAACATCCATGGTGCAATAGGCGATTTTGGTTATCATTCTAAACCTTCAAAGGCATTTGGTTTAGGATATATCAGGCAACTCAAAAGTTTTTTTCTATTGAAACCGGCTTAACCTATTCGCAAAGCGATATTGAAAAAACCTCTTTTCCGTCGGGCACCCTTAATACTTATTACGATAAGGTAAATCTGGTAACCATACCGCTACTGGCTAAGTTTACATTTTTTAAATATCTGTTTGCTGATTTGGGTTTTGATATTGATTTTCAAACCAATTATAAAAGCGGCGTTTCTGTAGCGCCAAAACAATCCGGTGTGGGCCTTGAAGGTGGTGTAGGTGCAAAATACAGTTATAAATCTATCATGGTATTCGTGAGCCCCTATTTCCAATACCATGGAATAGTTAAATTTAACCAACAGGGTTCAAACTTTGAATTGATACACACTGGTGTAAAATTTGGCATGGGGTATAATTTTTAAAACGCCGTTAAGTATTTATCTTTAATTATAATTTAACGGTATTGTATGACGGTAGATGAAATTATGGCCGAGCTAAAAGCCCGCGGCGACGATAAGATCAAAAACATATTGGTGAAGCATGGCGTTAAAGAGCCCTTTTTTGGCGTAAAGGTTGAATATTTAAAACCTATCCAAAAAAAGGTTAAAAAAGACTACCAGCTAGCTAAGGACCTGTACGCTACCGGCAATGCTGATGCCATGTATCTTGCGGGATTGATAGCTGATGATAACCAAATGACCACTGCTGACCTGCAAACCTGGGTTGAACAGGCGTTATCAAACAATATTAGTGAATACACTGTACCTTGGGTGGCTGCAGAGGGTAAGTATGGTTTTGATATGGCTTTAAAATGGATAGACGCAGAACAAACGCATATAGCTGCTGCTGGCTGGGCTACACTGTCCAACCCGGTTGCACTTAAACCGGACGAAGAACTACGCTTAGACAGCCTAAAACAGTTAATAGATCGCGTGGTTAACACTATCCATTCATCGCCAGACAGGGTACGGTCTGCAATGAACATTTTCATTATATCTGCGGGTTCGTATGTTACAGGCTTAGTTGATGACGCCATAGCGGCGGCTAACCAAATAGGTATAGTAACTGTTGACAAGAATGGAACATCATGCAAAGTGCCTGCTGCTGTTGAATATATCGCTAAAGCACACGCAAAAGGAAGCTTAAGCAAAAAGAAAAAAACAGTAAAGTGCTAACAAATATTACTATCACAAGGGTCACTCCTGCCGATCTTAAGATATTACACTACTTAAGCCGCAAAACATTTTTAGATGCGTTTGCTCATTTAAACGACCCTGCGGATATGAATGCTTATTTAAGCGATCATCTTACAGAGCAATCCCTATCCGCAGAAATAAGTAATCCTGAATCTGAATTTTACTTTGCCAAAATTGAGAGTGAGCCTATCGCCTACTTTAAAATAAACACGGGCAATGCCCAAACCGAACTGAGGGAGGCACAAGGCCTTGAAATTGAACGGATCTATGTATTACAGGGATACCCGGGGCAAACAGATTGGTGAGTTTATGATCAATGAAAGTATAAAAATAGCGAAGCAAAGACACAAAACTTATGTATGGCTTGGTGTATGGGAGGGAAACCCGAAGGCTATAAAATTTTATCAAAGACATGGTTTTGTAGTATTTAGCCAGCATCAATTTAAGTTAGGTAATGATATACAAACGGATATCATGATGAAGCTGGAATTGATGTAATAACCAGCGAAATTGATACCGAAGACCACGGTGTAGCAAAATGGTTACTAACCCGGCCATTGCATTTGTGCTGATTTATTATTTAAATTGGCTGCATGAAAATTCAATCAATTTTACTTCCGATGCTTTTTGTAGCGGCAGGTGCATCAGCCCAAAACAAGGATTGGCCAAACATTCACAGGTATGAGCAGGCTAACACCGAAGCGCCTGCACCGCAAAAAGGTGAAAAGCGCGTAGTGTATATGGGCGACTCGATAACCGATTTCTGGATAGGTAATGACGGCGATTTTTTAAAAACAATAATTATTATGATCGCGGTATAAGCGGCCAAACAACCGGGCAGATGCTGGTGCGTTTCCGCGAAGACGTGATCAACCTAAAACCCGATGTGGTAGTTATACTTGCGGGCATTAATGATATTGCCGAAAATAACGGCCCGTCGAAACTGGAAGACGTGATGGGTAACATCATGTCAATGGCCGAACTGGCGAGAGCAAATAAAATTAAAGTTGTATTATCATCCGTTACCCCGGCAGCAGCTTTCCCATGGAGGCCGACTATCGACCCAAAAGAAAAAGTGAAAGCTTTAAATGAAATGATAAAAGCATATTGCGACAAGAACAATTTTATTTACCTGGATTACTTCACCGCAATGGCTGATGAGAACCGTGGATTGCCTGCTAACTTATCAAAAGATGGTGTACACCCTAATTTAGAAGGGTACAAAATAATGGAGCCATTGGCACAGGCTGCTATAGCGAAAGCCTTTAAAACAAAACAATTTTAAAAATAGCAATGCTATAATAACAAAGCCTTGCAGTTGATCTGCCAGGCTTTGTTATTTTATTCTAAATCCTTAAAATAGTTGGGGTAATCGGTAATGATCCCATCGACACCCATACTTTTAAATTTCTTCATTTCAGTTAGGGTGTTTATTGTCCATGGGGCAATCAGCATCCCTTTTTCATGGCATTGTTTTACAATGTCTGCCGTTACAAACGTACCTGCCGGGTTATAAAACATGGGCACAAAACCCAGTTTAGCCACATCTGCCCCAACATTTAAATTTTTATCGCCGGTTAAGTAGCCAAGCGCTATGTCAGGGTTTGTACGGTGTACTACCTGCAACGGACGCATATCAAATGATTGAATAACGAGGCGCTTGCCCAGCTTTTTAGGTTTTAGCACATCCATCACCAGTTTCATGTATGGCTCGGGCGCTGGTTGGTCAAAGCCATCTGTTTTTTCTGCTGATTTGATCTCTACCAGCCAATAAACATCCGGTAATCCTTTGGCTTTTGTATAAGCTTCTACAGCATCTATCATTTCGCCAAGCAGTGGCGCGTAAGTTGGCTTATTTTCCTGCTTCGGATAAGCCGGATTGGTACCAATGATGAAAGACTTTATATCCGCATAATTCATTTGGTAAAAGGTATATTTAGTCCTGTCTGCAGCCGAGATTTTTTTACCATCGGGCATTAAGGTGTACGCCGGGTTGAAAGATTCATCGTGATATACTACAACCTTGCCATCTTTGGTGATATGCACATCCATTTCTACCATATTAGCGCCTACTTCAATACCCTTTATCATGGCTTCTATGGTATTCTCGGGCATTAAGCCGCGTGTACCGCGATGGCCCACTTTAAAAAACGCGGGATAGCTTTTTTTATCAGGCATTGTTTTGAATGAGCTGCATGAAACCGCCAATAATCCCATTAAACATACGCCACTAAGTAATATGCTGTAAATTTTGTTGTTCATTGATCTTTATGATTTTAAATATAAATACAATCCGGCAGCTACTGCCGAACCAATAATTGGCCCTACAACCGGTACCCGCATAACGCCAACCGCTACTTCCTTTTTCTGGAATGGGCAGGATTGCATGCATAATACGCGGCCCCAAATCACGTGCCGGGTTGATAGCATAGCCGGTAGTGCCGCCTAATGATAAGCCTATTGCCCAAACCAATAATGATACCGGTAACGCGCCTAATGAGCCTAAGCCAATAGGCGTTTTTTCTGCGCCTAACTCGCCCTTAGTGAAATAGAATATCACGAACAGTAGTACAAAAGTACCTATAACCTCGCTAATAATATTTGACAAGGGGTTTAAAATAGCCGGTGAGGTACAAAATACCGCGGCCTTGGTGCCGGGATCTTTGGTAGTAAAAAATGATCGCGATACATTAGGAACACAAGGAAAGCCCCTAACATGGCACCGGCAAATTGCGCCAATATATACATAGGTACTTTGGCCCGGGCAAACTGGCCGGCAATTGCTAACGCGATGGAGACCGCGGGGTTTAAATGCGCGCCGCTGTACGGACCGGCAATAACAACCCCTGCAAAAACTCCCGGGGCCCATCCCGTGGTTATTACTATCCAGCCGCCGTTGTGGCCCTTGGTACCGGTTAAAATTACGTTGGCTACTACCCCGTTCCCTAACAGGATAAGAAACATGGTGCCGATCAGTTCGGCGGTAAATTCTGACATCTCTTTATTGTTTTAGGTTAGTTTGTTGGTTTATACCTCTGCCCATACTTTAACGGCGGCCACCGCTTTGTTCCAGCCTTTTACCATTTCATCGCTGTTAAGTGATGTATCCGGTTCAAAACTTCGGTTTATTTGCCATTGTTGCTGGATCTCATCAATATCGCTCCAAAAGCCGATAGCCAGGCCGGCAAGGTAGGCCGCGCCTATAGCGGTTACTTCGGTAACTTCAGGCCGAACTACCGTTGTTTTTAAAATATCAGCCTGGAACTGCATTAACAGGTTATTGGCAGTTGCCCCACCATCAACCCGTAGCTGGGCAATCTGTGCGCCCGAATCGGCTTCCATAGCTTTTAAAACTTCTAAGGTTTGGTAAGCGATACTCTTAAAGCCGCGCGGGCAATATGTGCATTGTTTGTACCGCGGGTTATGCCAAACATGGTACCGCGGGCATATTGGTTCCAGTGTGGTGCACCTAAACCGGCGAAAGCAGGCACCAGGTAAACGCCGCCACTGTCAGGCACTTTAGCTGCAAGTGTTTCAACTTCGGCAGAGCTGCGAATAATTTTCAACTCATCACGCAGCCATTGCACCACGGCGCCGGCAATAAATATACTGCCCTCAAGCGCGTATTGTACCTTGTCGCCTATTTTCCAGGCGATGGTGGTGATAAGGTTGTTTTTTGAGATTATAGGCTTGTCGCCAATATTCATCAGCATAAAACAACCTGTACCATAAGTATTTTTAACCATGCCGGTTTTGGTACACATTTGCCCGAATAAGGCTGCCTGCTGATCGCCGGCTATACCCGCGATGGGTATTTTTGCAGCCAACACGCTGCCGGCGGTTTCGCCATAAACCTCACTGCTTGATTTTACTTCGGGCAGCATACTTGCCGGGATAGTAAACATATCCAGCAATTCATTATCCCACTGCAAAGTGTTAATGTTATAAAGCATGGTGCGCGATGCATTACTTACATCGGTAACGTGTACCTTACCCGAAGTCATGTTCCAGATCAGCCATGAGTCGATGGTACCAAACGCCAGTTTTCCGGCTTCGGCCTTTTCCCTTGCACCCGCAACGTTATTTAAAATCCACTGCACTTTTGTTGCCGAAAAATAGGCATCTAAAACCAATCCCGTTTTTTGCTGGATAGTTTTATCAGCGCCTTTTGCCCTCAATCCATCGCAAACAGCCGATGTACGGCGATCCTGCCATACGATGGCATTATGCACCGGCTCGCCTGTTTCCCTGTCCCATACCACGGTAGTTTCGCGTTGATTGGTTATACCGATGGCGGCTATATCTGTTGATTTAAGGTTTGCTTTGATCACAACTTCGGCAGCAACTGATGCCTGGGTCGACCAGATCTCGCGGGCATCATGCTCCACCCATCCCGGTTGCGGGTAGATCTGGGTAAACTCTTTCTGAGCGACCGCCACAATACTGCCGGCCTTATTAAAAATAATAGCCCGCGAGCTGGTGGTGCCCCTGGTCTAACGACAAGATGTACTTCTCCATTAAAATTACTTTTAGGTTTGGTGTTGGTTGGTTTATTTAACAAATATATTTTTTATTTCCAGTAAAATCTGCTGTAAGATACTGGTTGGCCAATTGGTTAAAATTATTCACCTGCGCCTCTTCCCAAGCCAAAGGTTATAATTTAATTCGGCAGCCATTATTCTTGCAACAGCGGGCGCCAAACTCATGGCTGCCCTTGCATCTAAAAATAAAATTCTTAATCGCCTTGCTAATATATCTTCAACTGTGCGGGCCATTTCGTTACGCACGGCCCATACTACTTCTGCACCCAAATATGGTTGTTCATCGTCTAATCTCTTCCCTAATTCAGGTTCTGCTTTGATCAGCACTCGTATACAATCTGCATCATTGCCATAAACCGATAGCTGGCTATCGTCGATTTTTTTAAGGTATCCATGAATTTTTAACTGCTTTGTATGGCATGGCCCAGCGTTTAATCCTGCAACCTGTATAGCTTTATCTACGGTATCTTCGGCCATTTTACGGTAGGTAGTCCACTTCCCCCTGTAATGGTAATTAAGCCTGAAGCGTTTACGATCAGCTTATGGCTCCTTGAAATTTCTTTGGTAGCATTGGTATCCTTATCAGGCGCAGCCAACGGGCGCAAACCGGCAAATACGGACAATACATCATCGCGCGTTGGCGCTTTTATGAGGTATTGTCCGGCCGTTTGTAAGATGAATTCTATCTCCTTATCCGGGGCAATAGGTTCAAGGCTATGGTTTTCTAAAGGGGTATCTGTTGTTCCTACTAATATGTGATTGTGCCATGGCACGGCAAAAAGCACCCTACCATCGATAGTTGCCGGTATCATTATCGCGCTGTTACCATGCAGGAATGACCTCTCCAATACCACATGTACACCCCGGCTCGATCTAACCAGCGTTTTTTGCGCCGTGCTGTCCATCTGCAGTATCTGGTCAACAAATACGCCAGTAGCGTTTATAACAATTTTTGACCGGAGGTTGAAAGTTTTGGCACTTTCAATATCACGGGCAACTACCCCGTTTACCTTTCCATCATCGGCTTTAAGCAGACCGGTTACCTGCATGTAATTTAACAATACACCGCCTTGTTCGGCAGCGGTTTGAGCCAGATTGATAGCTAAACGCGCATCATCAAATTGTCCGTCCCAATATTCAATACCGCCTTGTAAACCTTCGGCTTTAATTTCGGGGATGATGCCGATCAATTCATCCCGCGAAAGCGACTTTGATCTGCCGAAGCTAAACTTGCCAGCCAGCCAATCGTACATTTTTAAGCCGATCAAATATTTCATTTTATCAAGCCAACCATAGCATGGAATTATGAACGATTGCTTTTTTACCAGTGCGGTGCATTTTGCAAGAGTAAGCCACGCTCATGTAAAGCTTCATAAACCAGGCCTATATTTCCCTGTGCCAGGTAACGCACCCCGCCGTGTACCAGTTTTGTACTGCGGCTTGAGGTTCCTTTGGCAAAATCGGCCTGCTCCAATAATAAGGTTTTATAGCCGCGGGACGCCGCGTCTACCGCTGTACCCAGCCCTGTTGCCCCACCGCCAATGATGATAATATCCCATAAATCGGTTTTATCCAGCTCCTGTAAAAATCCTTCTCTGTTAAAGCCTGCTTTATTTGCTATCATTTCATTTGTTACTAAAAATATTTCGTTTTATTACGAAACGAAATATTAAACAATAATATGAAATATTTCGAAACCTATAATGTTTTCTAAAAACAAGTTATCCACAATGCCAATCAAAACACTTCGAGTATTAATTTATCCTAAATTTCTGCTAAATTGCACCATAAAATCATCGTGAATGAGTAGTTTAACCGAAAGGCATCAACATATTTTAAACCAGATCCAGCAAAAAGGAAGTGTGAGCGTATTGGATCTTTGCAATGAATTGGAAGTATCATCTGTAACTATCCGAAAGGATCTGAAACTTTTGGAGGATAAAAATTGCCTGTTCCGCACACATGGCGGGGCCACGCAAAACAATCCGTATGCTACCGACCGGCCGGTTAACGAAAAAGAAAAACTGCAGTCCTCGGAAAAATTAAAGATTGGCGCGGCGGCGGCGAAACTTATCCAGCCTGACGATTCTATTTTGATAGCTTCCGGAACCACCGTTTTAGCCTTGGCCAAAAGCATTCAACCTGTTGGTAACTTAACGGTAATTACGTCGGCCTTAAATGTGGCCCTTGAACTGATCCATCATCAAAATATAGAAGTGTTGCAACTGGGTGGTATTCTCAGAAAAAGCTCATCATCGGTGATGGGTCCGTATGCCGAAAGTATATTAGCGGACTTCTTTTGCAGTAAGTTTTTTTAGGGGTTGATGGCATTGACCTGGAGTTTGGCCTGACCACCACCAGTGCTATGGAAGCCCACTTAAATCGGCAAATGATGTCGGTATCGCAAAAAACTATAGTAATAGCCGATTCGACCAAGTTTGGTAAACGCGGGTTTGGCAAGATCTGCGGACTGGATGAGATAGATCAAATAATTACCGATAAAGGATTACCTGAGCATATAGCCGAAAAACTGGAAGTAATGGGCGTTAAAGTAATATTGGTTTAGCTGGTTGCAGCCTCTTTTAGTATCGTTAAAAACGCATCTAATTTAATAGGCTTGGTTATGTAATTATTCA
Organism: Mucilaginibacter humi; assembly: GCF_013087555.1. Classification (NCBI taxonomy): domain Bacteria; kingdom Pseudomonadati; phylum Bacteroidota; class Sphingobacteriia; order Sphingobacteriales; family Sphingobacteriaceae; genus Mucilaginibacter; species Mucilaginibacter humi. The sequence continues at coordinate 19,705 of NZ_JABFCR010000016.1, read as the reverse complement.
TCCCGGCTTTATAACATTCTTCGCGGTTTTCAGCCATAACGTTAGCGGTTATAGCTACTATAAATGGTTGCCTGGTATGATGTTTACGAATATAACGGGTTGCCTCTAATCCATTCATTTCCGGTAATTCAATATCCATTAATATTATATCATGATATTCCTGCTCAAGTACCCGGATGGCCTCGTTGCCTGTTGCTGTTAAAGTTGGTGTATAACCCAGTTTATCTAATACTTTCAGAATCAATAACTGATTTACAGGATTATCCTCGGCTACCATAATTTTTAAAGGATAATTTATGGCAAAATTCTTATGTAACGAATTGTCTGCTTTTTGCACCTGTTCTACCTGATGATGTTGCAGCACCATTAATAAAGCATTTGCCAAATGCGATTGTTTTACCGGTTTGGTTAATATAGCCTCAAATAACCCGGGGTGCTGCTTTTTAACATCCCGACCAATCGTGTTCAATAAAATAACCGGGAGTCCTGGGTATTGCTGCTTTACTAAAGTAGTTAATGCTATCCCGTCCATTTCAGGCATTTTCAGATCGCAAATAACTGCGTCAAACTTACTGTTTGTTAATAGAGCAAGTGCCTCATTTCCGGTATGCGCCGCTGTTGTCGTAATCCCCCATTGAGTTAACTTTTGCTGTAATACCCTTTGATGGGTAAGGTTATCGTCTACTACCAATAATTGCTTGCCCCTTATTAACGATAGATCCATCACAAGCTCTTCTTTTTGCGGCTGGGCGCTTGCATTACATCTAATATTAAATGTAAAACTGGTTCCTGCGCCTTCCTCGCTGGTAACTGTAATTTTTCCATCCATTAAACCAACCAAACGTTGCGAAATAGCCAGCCCTAAACCTGTACCGCCGAAATTGCGGGTGGTTGCTACATCAGCCTGCGAAAATGCGTCAAACAGGTTAGCCAGTTTGTTTGCAGGGATACCAATACCCGTATCTCTTACCTCAAAACCAATTTCAATTTCTGGTTTGATTTGCCTATTAAACTCACACCAAGAAAGACCTCACCTTTAGGTGTAAATTTCAGGGAGTTGCCAACCGGGTTTATCAATATTTGTCTCAACCGCATCCCATCGCCAACTACCTGCGTGGGCAATTCATGATCTACCCGGTAAACCAGTTCTAAATTGGAATAGGCAGCCTTCGCGGCGAAAAGTTCCATCACTTCTTCTACACATTTAAGCGGTGAAAAATCATACAGTTCAAGATCCATTTTACCCGCCTCAATTTTCGAAAAATCAAGTATGTCATTTATTACGTTCAGCAAAGCTTCTCCACTATGAATAATGGCCTGCGTGTATTCTTGCTGCTCGGTATCCAACTCTGTCTCCTTCAATAAAGCTGCCATGCCTAATACTCCATTCATAGGGGTACGGATCTCATGGCTCATGGTAGCTAAAAAGAAACTCTTTGCTTCATTGGCGCTTTTATGCCTGAAAACATCCAATTGTTTACGATAGACTACTATAATAAAACAAACCACAATGGCAAATGAGCACATGGTGGCTGTTATAACCAATACTTCTATGTTATCTTTTACTTCGTTCACGTTGTATGGCTATAAAAAAAATGACATACATGATCAAAACGAAAGTATCATGAATGTTCCACATGATTAACCTTACATCGCGCGATGTATGTTTACTAAGTACGTTAGAAAAGACGAACTGGAAAAAGAGCTGCCAAAGTATAGCAGAAAACCACTGGCCACCCATCTGCCTGCGTCGTGGGTTATTTGTTTATAATTAAGATTTTGCTGACCCGAAAGATATAGCGTACTAAATGCTATAATAATAATTGCCTCTAAGGGACGGGTATAAGTATTAAATTGATATATGCTTTGAAAGAAACAAAAATTGATAACACATAAAACAGGGTATACAATCATAATGATCCGGCTAAGTTTGTCGGTCAATGGGGTACAGAAAGCCCGCTTGTAATACCATGTTACAGCAACTAACTCAAAAGCCGTATATAGATGTAATAAAGGAAGATTGTTTTTGTTATAGCTGGCCAATATGATGCCGGCAATATTTATCAACAGGGCAATACATAAGTAAACAATGAGGGCATGTAAAGCTTTGCCTAATTTCTTATAATAAATTAGCCCGGCGCCTATAGGCAAAAGCGTACTCCCCGGAACAATATAACTTGAATAGATATTAGAGAAAGTCATTAATTAGACAGCTACAGATTAACGTTGTGACATGATTTGTTAAGTTAAAAATAGCGTTATTTAAGTAAAACAAGCACGTATTATTAACAATTGCCTATCGGTTAAATCCGATTGTCGTTAAACAAAAAATGCCGCTATTTTTAGATAGCGGCATTACTTATTGGTGAAAATTATTACAATACTACCACTTGCCCTGTTCTTACAGATTCGTCGCAGGCAAACGCTATGCGTAAGCTGTTAATGGCATCTTCTGTAGGATGGGTCAGATCCAGATCATCATGAATAGCTTTCAGGAAAAAACGCTGCTCGCGGTTACAAAGCTCCCGGTGATCCGGCTCATCATGCATATCTATAAACTCATCGGTCTTAGTAAATTCATCATCTTTGTTAAGATCAGCATGATGGATTTTTATCGATTCGGTTTTGGTGTGCGAATCTATATTATCAGACATCCCGACTTTTGATGATTCTTTGGCCACTATAGACACGGCGCCCTTTGGGCCAAAAACATCCTTGATAAAAAATGCGGTTTCGCTAACCATAGGCCCCCAGCCAGCTTCATACCAGCCTATCGAGCCGTCCTCAAAACGGATTTGCAGCTGCCCATAGTTATAGTTCCAATCAGGGATATCATCTGTCAACCTTGCCCCTATGGCACTTACCTGTACCGGTTTTGATCGCGTCATCTGGCACATAACATCTATATAGTGCACCGCGCAATCAACTATCGGGCTCAAACTCTTCATCAGGTTGCGGTGTACCGTCCATTTTGGGCCATGGCTTTGCTGGTTAAGATTCATCCGCATAACTAATGGTTTGCCCATTTGCTGGGCAACCTCAATGAATTTTTCCCACGAAGGATGGTAACGTAATATATACCCAACAACCAATTTCTTACCCGCTTTTTTAGCAGCTTCGGCTACGCGTACAGCACCTTCAACAGTATCTGCTAATGGCTTTTCTATAAATACATGGCAGCCGTTCTCAAACGCTTTAATTGCAAATTCCTCGTGCGTATCCGGATAGGTTGAAATGCAAACCGCATCGGGTTTGGTTGCCTGCAAAGCTTCATCATAATCGCTAAACAACGTGTAGCCTCCACCAAGCTTTTCATTCAATACCACCTTACTATTACCTGTTGATACAATACCACAGATCTCAAATCCATCTAAATTATGGTAGGCCGTAGCGTGTGAAGCGCCCATATTACCACAACCAACAACTAATACTCTTATATTTTTAACTGACATATTTTATTATTCCTATTTCTTTACGCTATCGTCTTTAACCCTGATATTTCTAAAATACAATTCATCACCATGACCCAGGAAGCCGATATGGCCGCTTTCGCGTTGTAAACCCGGGTGTGGCTTACCATCTGCCGCACCATTTTTACGGGCTTCGGTAATATCCGCATCGTTTATTACCGTACCGTTCAGGATAACTTTGATCTTAGGGCCCTTAACTATTACCTCTTCATAGTTCCACTCGCCTACCGGCTTCAGGAAGCCTCGTTTCGCAGGGATGGTACCATAAACTGATCCATGATACTGATACTCATGCAGGTCTTTATACATAGGGTGTTCATTATCCAGTATTTGTAGTTCCATACCGGTGTAAGCGGCATCACCTTCTAACGGCGCCCTGATACCTAAACCGTTATTGGCACCCGGCGTTAATTTAAACTCGAAACGGAAGGTAAAATCGCTGTACTCGTCCTTGGTATACAGGTTACCACGAGCCGATCCTCCTTTTGTTCCTTTTGGATGTACAGCTATGGTTCCGTCTTCCATGGTATAATCTGTTGTGTTGCCTATCCAGTTAAACATATTCGTACCATCAAACAGCACTTTAAAGCCTTCTTTCTTTTCTTCGTCGCTTAGCTCAAAAGGTTTTACCTGCGGTATCTCGCGGATATACAAATCGCGGTAAGCAACCGGTGACCCATGCGCCTGTAACTCTATCTGCTCAACCGGGAATATCGGCAGTTTTCTGTTCCAGTAGTTCTCTAATATTACGTTATCAGTAACCAGTTCGCCGTTAAGATATACGGTAACGCGGTCGCCTATCATTATAATCCGGAAGGTGTTCCATTCGTCCAGTTTATTATCGGCTACTTTAAGTGGTTTACTTGGGTTAACCTGGTTGTTGTATAATCCGCCTGAACCTACCCGGGCACCAGCTTTTACACGGGAAGTATCCCAAATCTGCACTTGCGGCGAACCACGAAGGTAGATACCGGCATCACCCTCTCCTTTTCCATCGTTAATTATCTTCCAGTCAACCAGCATTTCAAAATTACCATATTGTTTAACCGTTGCCAGGTTATTGAAGCCTTTAGCCGCAAAATGTAATTCGCCGTTTACCGGTTTCCACTCTTCTTTGGCCTGGGCATCCGCTTTTATTTGCCGCTCGGCAAGCGTCTTGGCATCCATTTTCGACCGCTTGATCGGGTCATCAACCAAACCTTTCCAGCCGGTTAAGTCTACTCCGTTAAACATCGATACAAAACCTGCATCAGGTTTCATATTATTCAAGTATCTGTTTACCGCTGTTTTTTGGCGACCGGTCACTAAAGCAGCGGCTTTAGTTAACAAACCTTTAATTAAATCGCCAGTATAAACCCCTGCCACCGCGATACTAACAACAGTACTGGCCGCTACCTGCTGCAAATCCGGATCGTCTAAATATTTACCGGCAAAAAGTATCGAGTTGATACATTTAGCCTGCTCTATATTGGCCAGGATTTGTTTTTTCTGGTCAACTGTTTGCGCTACGGCAAATGCATCGCGGAATAGCAATAATTTTTCCTCTGGGGTATAAGTATTTTGGTTTACAGAAGCCAGGTAGCCATTGATTGCTGTATTTAGCAGATCAGCATCTTTGGTTTCGCGTGCTATCTTTATTAATTGCGCAGTAGCGCCGCCATTTACCCACACCGACATCGCGTCGAGCGTAGCTTTCTTAGTTTCGGCATTGCCGGAATTGTAGTCATCCGCAACAATTTTTAATGCCTGTGCGCCGCCCAAGCCCGCCAGCATTTTATAGAACAGCGGTTTCTTATTTGCGGGTGCGGCTGTCATTTGCTTTAAAACCAGGTCAACCTGTTCGGCTTTATTATCGGCACCGCTCACTACTGTAATCAGGGCATCCTGCGTAGCTTCTTCTTCCGAGCCGGTTGTTTCATTTAGCAGCGTAAATAACTGCGCCTCGTTTTGCTTACCCGAGACATGTTTTAGTGCCGAAAAAGCCGCGTGTTTAGTTTGCGGATTGGCGCTTTTTAGCTGCGCATACACTGCACTAAATTGCGGGGTTGCTGAGCGGGTATCCAATATATCTATCAAAGTTACCTGGTTGTTGGTTTAACGGTAGGTATAGCATCAGCAAGCTGTTGTGTTACCGTAGCACCTTTCATGTGGCCAATAACTTCGGCGATCATATCTTTATCATCAGAGGTGCCGTTATCCATTAATTTAATTAATGAACCAAGTACCTGCTCCTGCCCAATATTAACCGCAGCATTAATAGCGGCAAGTTTTACTTTATCATTTTTATTTTTTGCTAACGCGATGATAGCAGGCAATGCAGTTTTAGCCTTGGTTTGACCAAGCATAAACAGGATGTCGGCCTTGGCATCATCATTAACAGTATTTAATTTATTGATCCGGGCTTTGGTTGTAACCGGGGTGATGTAAGGCAACGCAAATCTTAAAGCAGCTGCACGATATTGCGGGTTAGCATCACCGGCGGCAGTTAACAATAGTTGCTGATTAGCCGGAGTTGAATTAACCAGGATCTTCAACGCGCTTATCCGAACATTTACCAGGTCATCTGCCTTTGCTTTAACTAACAGGCTGTTCGCTATTTTTTGCGCCAGTAGTTTGTTGCCATTTATAGCTAACTGCCCGGCATAGATAAGGTAATATTTTGCAGCCTCGGTGTTTTCGTATTTGTACCCACTTTTGGCAGCAGCGGCGGCCAGTACTTTTTCAGATGACGGGTCGGCAATATAAGCCAGGGCATAATAAGATACTTTAGCAAGTGCGGCATCGTTAGTAACAGCTAAAGCATTAATAGCTTTTGCTGCGGCTTTATACCGGCTATTTCCTAAAGCTTCAATAACCGAAAGTTTGGCAGCACCACTGGCCTGTGGCAACGCTGATAGCAAAGCCGCTTTTGATGCAGGCGAATTAATTTTTACTAATGCACGCGAAGCAGCATCAGCCAAATCATTATCGGTTAAATAAGTTTTTAAAGTGGCAACTGCGTCATCCTTACCCACCAAATCAAACTGTGCTATAATAAATTGTTTGGCTTGCCTATCGGTTAGTTTCTGTAAACCTTTAATATAAGCGCTTACGGCCAATTTGCGCATGGCCTCATTGCCGGTTTGGGTTGCAGCGGCTGTAAATGCGCCGATGGTGTATTCTATAGCCGCGTTATTAGCTGCACCGGGTGCACCAAGTCCACTTATCAGCCTAACTAAGCCATCTTCGCCTAAGGCGTTTATTTTGACAACGTCATTTTTTAAAGCGGCTGCAGTAAATGCCGGCATATGCGCTAACACGTCGGCAACTTTATCTTTACTATCCTGCGCCATAACTGCATTTTGCAGCATACCAATTGCCAGCAGGAAATATATTTTTTTTTGTCATTGTGATTGATTTGAACGTCATTTTAAACTATTGCTTAAATGTTATAGGGTGCGCGCATGGCCGGGTTAATTAACCTGTTTGCCGCTTCATCATCAATAAACTCCATTTTAACCGGGTCAAATTTTAACGACCTGCCCAGTTTTAAAGCGATCATACCCATGTTGACAATATTGCATGAGCGCAAGGCGTTCTCTTCATTCAGCGTGAATTTTTGCCTTGTTTTAACACACTCGGTAAAAGTGGTAAACTGTGGTGCCGGGTCGGGGAACGCCGCTAACTTACGCTCAAGATCAGGAATATCCGACTTAAAGCCCTGATATAATTTTCCTTTCGGTCCTTCAATATATGCCGCATTGGTATCTTTTCCTTCGCCGTCCAGTATTATCTGGCAACCATCGGCATAAGTATAGGTTATCCTTCTCCATGTCCCTACAGCGTCTGTATGCTGTTGTGGGGCATCAACTTCTACCGATATAGGGTTGGTATCATCTTTACCTAAAAAGTACTGTACGGGGTCTATATAATGCTGTCCCATATCGCTCAATCCGCCGCCATCATAATCCCAATATCCGCGGAAAGTTTGGTGCACCCTATGCGGGTGATAAGGTTTATATTGCGCCGGGCCTAACCAGGTTTCATAATCCAGTTCAGGCGGTACGGGTTGTGGTTCAAGCACATCTTTACCCACCCAGTAAAATTTCCAGTCGAACCCGGTGTATTTACCCACGGTAACTTTTAACGGCCAGCCTAACAAACCGCTCTCCACCAGTTTCTTAATTGGCTTTACCGGAGTACCCATCCCATAGAAAACATCTTTAAAACGAAACCACGTGTTTAACCTGAACATCCGCCCGTTAGCCTGGATAGCTTCCTTAACACGCTTGCCTTCGCCGATGGTATGGGTCATTGGTTTTTCGCACCAAACATCTTTACCGGCATTTGCGGCATCAACAGCTATAATGCCGTGCCAGTGCGGTGGCGTGGCTACGTGCACGATATCAACTTCGGGCAAGGTTATTAGCTCACGATAATCACCAAATAGTTTAACACCTTTATCTAACATGGCTGATGCCTGCTCCGGTGTTTCCTGTCTACATCGCAAATGGCAACAACCTTGGTACCTTCATAACCAAAGTGATTACGGCCCATCCCCCCACGCCAACAACAGCTTTGGTAAGTGTATCGCTTGGTGCTAAAAAGTTGGTACCGCCCAGTACGTGCCTTGGTACAATAGTAAATGCAGCCAGCCCGATTGCTGATTTCTTAACAAAATCTCTTCGTGAGGTTTGAGTTTCCGGTTTTTTAGGGTTCATAGTTGGTAATTGAAGAACAGGTTATTATATGTATTGCTGTTTTATGGTTTGTGCTGCCTATTGGGCAGTTTTTACTCATGGAATAAATCATCCGTAAATAAAGAAACAAAATCCATAATTGCAATAACACATGGCAAGTTACAATTTACTGCGGAAGAATAATGATAACATATTACCAATTTATGATGTGTTATTATATTACTAAAATTATTAGTATAATTGTAGCGATATGATGGAGCTCGCTTATGATTATTTGGCATCAACCAATACCGTAGTTTTTCTGACGGGAAAAGCGGGCACAGGTAAAACAACATTCTTACAACGCGTCAGGGCTGAATCAAAAAAGAAACTGGCCGTAGTTGCACCAACAGGTGTGGCAGCTATAAACGCAGGTGGTATGACCATCCATTCGTTTTTCCAGATCCCTTTTGGCCCACTTATCCCGGCAGGTAATTCTAAACCAGAGTTACATTACAGTCCTGATAAAAAGGAACTATTGGGTAGCCCGGAACTGCTTATTATTGATGAGATAAGTATGGTGCGCCCGGATGTGCTTGACCAGGGTAGATCTGATCTTACGAAATATCAAAGACAATTCGCACCCGTTTGGTGGCGTACAATTATTATTGATTGGTGATCTATCGCAACTAAGCCCGATTATCCGTGAAGAAGAATGGGTGATGCTGAGCCGTTACTATTCGACCCCCTACTTCTTTAGCAGCCTGGTGCTGCAAAAAGCACCGTATGTAAGGATAGAATTGGATAAAGTATTCAGGCAAAAAGAGCAGGCATTTGTAGATATATTGAATGAGGTACGGAACCAAAGCATAAGCGAGCAGAGCCTGGAGTTATTAAATGCCAGATATATCCCTGATTTCAAGCCGACGGCCGAAGATCCTTATATTACATTAACTACCCATAACGCGATAACGCAGCAAATTAATAACGAATTTATTGAAACCCCGGCAAGCGAACAGGTAGAATATAAAGCGACCATTAAAGGTGAATTCCCGAAAGACGCCTATCCGACTGAAACTGAATTAAAATTAAAAGTTGGCGCACAGGTAATGTTTGTCAAGAACGATAGCTCATCGGCCAAACAATATTATAATGGTAAGATAGGTACAGTAATAAAACTAACCAACGATACCGTAACAGTACAAAGCGACAGTCAGGAGATTGAAGTACAGGCACAGGAATGGAATAATGTTAAATATAAGCTGTCGGGAGATGAGATAGATGAAACCAACGCCGGCAGCTTCGCGCAGATCCCACTGAAGCTGGCCTGGTCGATAACCATCCACAAAAGCCGGGGGCTTAGCTTTGATAAAGCAATAATTGATGTTAGCGAAGCATTTGCCCATGGGCAGGCGTATGTGGCACTGAGCCGTTGCCGCAGCCTTTCAGGTATGGTGTTGCGTAATCCTATTGCGGCACATAATATCATTAGCGACCCTGCCGTAACCCGTTTTAACACACAGGCCAAACTGTTGCAGCCTGATCGTGAACAGTTAAAACGCGATGAGGAAGTTTACAGGCTCTTCCTGCTTACAGAACTATTTAACTTTAACGGGCTTGAAAAACGAAGCCGGAATTTTGAGTATCTACTACCCGACTTGCAGCCCACAGTGATGGACATAGCCCGTCGCTCTGCCGGTCAGCTACATAATTACGACTCGGAACGCATTAAGAGGGCTGCCGTTTATTTCCAAGGGAAGTTATCAGCATTTACAGAGGATTTACACCGCCAATTGCCGGGGTTTATAGGGCAATCGAAAGAAATGGCTGCTAAGGCCGACCAACTGATCAACTGGCTAATGGCCCGGATAAAGCTGTTGGAATATTTTACCGAGGTAGAATTTACAACGACTGCTTACCTGCAATTACACAATAAAAAAGCACGGGCAGTACTTATCTCAAAACATTGAATGCATTGCCAAACGAGGAATTGTATCAGCAAATACTAACCTGGCGGGAGATAATTGCTGAGAAGGAAAAAGTTATGCCGAATATGATTTTCTCCGCTAAAACGGCCGCTACTATTGCCGAGAAATTGCCGGCTACACTTAAAGCGTTAGCTGCCATTAAAGGTGTGGGCCCACAAAAGGCAACGCAGTTTGGTAATGATATTATTGAATTGATCCGAGCTTACGAACAGGGATTATTGGGTACCGGGCTTGAACAGGTTAGTTTGTTTTAATCCCGGTGTCACTTCCTCAAACGGGTATTTACCTTTAATATACCGGTTAAACCAAATACCCTTTACCATTGTAGAACGCATCTCTTTAAAAACCTTTTCGGGCACCTGCAGGTAATTATACACCTTACCCGAATGGTAACGAATGGTTAGCGTTTCGGATATGGCATCATATTCATAAGCAGCAATAACAGCTGAGGGCATGGCTCAATCCTTTGCTTTCGCGGCTTTTTCTTTCGCGAAATGTAATCGTGCCTGTTTCAGTCCCGTAGCTATGGCCTCTCCTTCATTGCCGGTAGTTTTTAAAACTTCATTAGCTATCTCGGTCGCCTTGTCCCTTATTTTCTTGGGTTGATTTTTATAAGATGGCGGGTAATCTCCATTGTACCGGGGCATAGTTCCTCCTTTTAGTTAATAACTTATAAACAAAATTGATTGTTTGCAGGAATTAATTAAAAACGGATAGTAAACTCTGTTTGCCGTTCAGCCACAGTTCTTAAGGAAAAATCAAAGTTATGGTTAATCAGGATCTCGCGCACCAGTGTTAGCCCTATTCCCTGACCGTCTTTTTTGGTGCTGAAAAAAGGCGAAAAAGTTGGGCGGCTTCTTCGGTACTGATGCCGGGGCCATTGTCTGCAATAACCGTGGTGTTTTTGGTAGTTGTGAAGCTTACAACGCCATCTTTATCGATGGCTTCCATCGCGTTTTTAACGATATTGATTAATGCCTGCTCTATTTGCAGTTCATCGGCCAGTATATTACAAGGCGAAGGATTGTATTCAAATTTAATATTGCTATCCTTAGCTTTGATCTCCATTAAGGCGCTTACAGAATATATAGCAGGTTAATATCAATAAGCTTTTTTTTGGGAGCAGGCAGTTTTACCAAATCGGCATAGTTTCGCATAAAATGGTTAAGGTGATGGTTCCGATCAATAGCTACCTGCAAAGCATCCTTCAAATTATCGCTGCTGGTTTTTAGGGCCGATTCCATGATAGAGTTTACCGGACCTACCGTATTATTCACCTCGTGCGACATCATGCGGATCACTTTACCATAAACATTCTTTTCGGCTGCTACAATTTCAACCGTTAAATCCTCAATCATTACAAAATGACGGGCAAAACCACGATCAATAAAATGTGATTTTTGCAGGCGATAGGTAGTGGCACCGTCCACTTTTACAGTTATAGCGTCGCCTGGTGCAAGCGCGTTAATGTGATCTAATAATGCCGGCACTAAAAGTTGTTCGGCTTTTGGATTTATTTGCTGAATTTTTCCATCAAAGTCCATTATTACAATTCCAGTAGGCGAAGTTTGTATCAGCTTCTCTAAAAGAAATGCTGTTGTTCCCGGCGGGTTCGTTCTGTACGCAATTCATCCATCATCTGGTTATAAACCCCTATAAGCTCATCCATTTCATGCTTACCGGTTGATAGAAATTTTACGTTAAAATCGCGGTCTTTTATGGCATCAACACCCTGCATTAATGTTTTCAACGGACGTAATAATTGCTGGTACAGGTTAATGGCGATAGCTATAGAGATGATCACAAATACCTCAGCCCCTATAAAAAAAAACTTTATCCTCTCTGAAAATATAATAGGTTAAAACCAGCGCCAGCAGGTGGATAATAGTAACGAACAGGATATATTTAGTCCGCAGTTTCATCGTAAGGGATCTGGTATTTATCTAACCGTCTGTATAGCGCGCTGCGGGTAAGTCCTAATGATACCGCTGCCCGTGCCACTTTGTTTTGATGGTAAGCTAAGGCGCGTTTTATCATTTCTACTTCCATTTCTTCCAGCGTTCCGGGGAGTAATTGATTTTCTTTCTTCGCAGGCGTTAACTGCGCGCTAAAATCGGCTACTTCCAATACATCATTCTTAGTAACTAATATAGTTCGCTCAACTAAATTCTTTAACTGGCGGATATTACCCGGCAGTGGTAAAGCCTGCAGCCATTTTAAAGCAGCTGCGGATACAGCAAGTTTAGGGCGATTATAGATCTGTTTTAAATTATTGATGAAGAAGTTAACCAGTAATGGGATATCCTTAGGCCTATCTCTCAATGCGGGTAAATGAATAGTAATTAAGTTGATCCTGTAGAGGAGATCTTCGCGAAACGTGGCGTTACTTACCATGGCCTCGAGGTTTTTATTGGTGGCGCAAACTACACGAACATCAACCGTTTTAGTACGACTACTGCCCAATACCTCGTACGTACGATCCTGCAACACACGCAGCAGTTTTACCTGGCTGCTTGGCTCAAGGTCGCCTATCTCATCTAAAAAAATCGTTCCTTTATTTGCCAGTTCAAAACGGCCGGCACGATCAAACCTTGCATCGGTAAAAGCGCCCTTAACATGACCAAACATTTCGCTTTCAAACAACGAAGTTGAGATGCCGCCCAAATTCACTTTAACAAATGGCCTGCCTTTACGCTGGCTGTTTTGGTGGATGGCTTCTGCTATCAATTCTTTTCCGGTGCCGCTTTCACCCATTATCAGTATAGAAGCATCCGTACCTGCCACCCGGCCTATTGTTTCAAGTATGCTTAGTATCTGGGGGTCCTCGCCTATTATGTTATCAAAATTGTAGGCTTTGTTTAATTGCTTACGGGTAGTGTTTGCAGCTGCTTGCTTGTTAAGGTCAATAAGTGTTTTTATAGACTGCAGTATGTGGTCGTTGTTCCACGGCTTATTAATAAAATCATTGGCACCCAACTTCATTCCCTGTACAGCAAGTTCAATACTCCCCCAGCCTGTTATTAAAATTATTGGTATGGCAATATTTATCTTTTTAATCCTGCCTAAAAGATCCATCCCTTCAATGCCTGAAGTAGCGTTTGAAAAGTTAAGATCAAGGATGATAAGTTCGGGCGATTGTTTTTTAATAATACCTAACGCGTCGCCCGGATTAGCGGTGGCTGTAACCTTAAAACCCTCGCTCTCCATTAACAGGATGAGCGAGGTTCTTACAGCAATATCGTCGTCGATAATTAATATCATTTATTTCTTTTGTATTATATCCCTTATCCCCTCGCACATGCTTTTGAAGCGCTTGTAAATGTCAGCAGAATTTTTGCGTTTATCTAACTTTAAAACAAGTTTACCCGGTGAATTTTTTGCGTAGAAACTCATTTTGTTATCCAAAGTCATTTGGGCATCGACACGGGTGTTCCTAAACTTAACACCGCCATCACTGATCTGATCGTCCATATAATCATAGATCTTTTTATCAAGATCCGCATTGTACGATGCAGAAAGTTCATAGGTTTTATCGTTCTCTGTTAATGTAACCGAATTACTTTCGTTTTTAACAGTTTCAGTTTTTGTTTGTGCGAATGTGGTACTTACCAGCAAGCAAAAGGCAATTAATAGTTTGGTTTTCATTGTGTTTGTTTTTAATGTGATTGTTTAATTTTTAATAACGACAGGTTTTAAACCCATCGCCATGGTTGTTATTCTTCATGCAAAGCCACCGCCGGATACACCGCTGCTGCCTGCTTACCCGGGTACAGTGAGCAAACCAGCACCAGTACGTAAATAAATACTATAGCTAAAAATATAGCTGTAATATACACAGCGGCCGGTACATCAAATACATTCAGTAAAGGGAACTGTATCGCGAAGAACGTTCCAACGATCAACGATAAAGTGGCAAGTAACATCGACTCGGTAACTATTTGCCCTGATACCGAATTTCCGGGCGCGCCAATAGCCCGGCGTAAACCTATTTCGCCACGGCGTTTGTTGATATTGTACCATAGCACACCAAAAATTCCCAAAGCAACGTTTATGATAAGAAAAGCAGACAGGATCAACAAGATGACGGTCGGCATAAGGGTATCCTTATTCATCTTATCCCGTTTTTGGCTAAAGCGTTCTATACCGATGGTTGATTGCTTCATAATACCGGCAACCGCTTTATATACTCTACCCTCAAAAGCAGCATCGGCAGTTGGCGTAACTTTAATAACGATGCGGTTTACGTAATGGAAAAAGCTTGTATCAATACGTGAGTATAATGACATTCCTGATGGAGTATAATCGCCCCTATCCTTCATATCGGCTATCACGCCAATTATGCGTTCACGTTTTTGTCTTTTTCGTCCCAGCCACCTAATAACTGACCAACAGCCTTGCCTTTGCCAAACATTTTTTCTTTCAGCGTTTGATTGATAACCACCGGTTTTACTGTAGCCGCGTCATCCTGTTTCTCAAACCAGCGGCCTTCTAAAATAGTTAGATCAAAGGCGTTGTCATAAGTATCTTCTACTCTGAAAAAATTCACGGGGCTAAACATAGTACCATTGTGACGATAACCTGTGGTCATCATACTGCTGGTGAAAGGTGTGTTACCGCTTGAGTAGCTTACCTCTTTAATTTCGGGCATGTTTTTTAACACATTGCGGATGTTTTCATAATACATCGCTGCCGAATCGGCATTTTTATATTGCGGTGGTTCGCTGATGTTGATGAGCCATACATTTTCGTATTGAAAACCCAGCGGTACCCGGTAGGTAAAGTAAAACTTAACTATCATAGAAAACACGGCGAATATTACCATGAATGATACCAATATCTCGGTAATTAGCAGGGCGTTTTGCTTTTTCTTGTTCCAGATCAGTTTAAATAAATGCTTAAACATAATATTTTGATTAAAGGATTTAGTATTGATTATTGCGCCTTTAAGGCTTTTACCACGTTAAGTTTTGACATGCGCCAGGCCGGGTAAACGCCTGATATTAAACCGAACAAAAGGCAGGTTAGCAAGCCATAAAATAGTATAGTAAAGTTTAAGGTTAAATGCAACCCTACAACAACTCCCGACTCATTAATGAGGTGTAATGCCCCGATAGAAAATATCACCCCTAATAAGCCACCAAGAATTGTTAAAATGATATTCTCTATAATGAACTGGTAAACCAATGTTTTTGATGATGCGCCGAAAGCTTTACGCACACCTATCTCTGACGAGCGCTCCATAATACGGGTAATATTGATATTAACCAGGTTAATGGTTGGCAGCAGCATGAATAGAAATATTGCCCCGCCTATCATTAATAAAAACTTGCTAAAACCAGAGTTAGAGCCACCACCATACATATTGCGTACTATACTTCTGAAATAGGTATCGGCATAGCTATACAACTTATCCATCCCCTTATCACCGGTTGGTATTTTTGATGTTATTTGTGCGTATTCTTTTTGAATTTTTTCAACATCATCAGTTGACTTGGCTAATACTACCGCGCTATAGTCGCCCCGGTGACCGGTTGACTTATAATCGCTTTTTGATAGTGTGTATGGTACAAACATATTGGCGTAGTAAGGATCAGAGGTTATAGAAACGTCTTTTACAACGCCTATTACCCGATACTTAATGTTATCGGCTTCGATGTATTTGCCAACCACATTAGGCTCATCGCCAAAATAATCGATTTTAGTGCTTTGGCATATCACAGCAACACGTTCTGACTGTGCTATTTGCTGTTTATTGAATGGCTTACCTTCCGGGAAATCATAATCAGCAACCTCCCAAAAATCTGCATTGGTATATTTTAGCTGGATAACTATTTTTTTGTTATTGACATAGGCATTTGCCGATGTACCGTCGGAAGCTATCGCCATTTTTTCCGCCCGTTTTATTCTACCCGCATAATGGGTTAAAAAGTAAAATGATGACGATGACGTATTTACCCAACCCTCTTTTTCGTTACGCAACTCAAGCCGTTTAATATATAATGAGCGGTCTCGCTTCATATCCGGGTATGCAGGACTTATTATATTATCCATAAACGCCGTAAGCACCATTAATATCGTAAGTGTAAAGCTTATGCCAAACAAACTTATAAAGGTGAAGAACTTACGTCGCCTTAATACCGCTATGGCTATTTTAAAGTAGTTTTTAAGCATGACCGTATTTATTGAACTTGTGAACCATCAAATAACCTAACCAAACGGTGCGTTTTATGCGCCATGTTTTCATCGTGTGTAACCATTACTATCGTAGTGCCATCCTTTTCATTTAGTTGCATTAAAATATCCATTATCTCATTTCCCATAGCGCTGTCAAGGTTACCGGTGGGCTCATCGGCCAGTATAATTTCCGGGCGACCAACTATGGCACGGGCTATAGCTACACGCTGTTTTTGTCCGCCGGATAATTGGTTGGGGAAATGTTTCATCCGGTTGGCCGTGCCAACTTTTTCCAATGCTTCCGTAGCCAACTGTCTGCGCTCTTTAGCTGTGCTGTCGCGATATAATAATGGGAGTTCTACGTTATCTAAAACCGATAGATCATTGATCAAATGATAGCTTTGAAAAATAAAACCAAGTTTTTTATTGCGGAAACCAGCCAGCGCTTTATCCTTCATATGCTCAGTTCCCCTGGTTATCTATGGTGATGCTTCCTTTTGATGGAGCATCCAACAGGCCCATTATATTAAGCAGTGTGCTTTTGCCGCAACCCGATGGCCCCATAATTGACAGGAACTCGCCTTTGGCTACATCTAAACTAATGCTGTTTAGTGCCAGTGTTTCAACCGTGCTGGTACGGTAAACTTTTTCTATGTTTTTTAACTGTATCATATTATTTATAAGTGATTTTTTGGTTTCGTTCAAAGTCGTATAGTGATAGGTATCGCAATTGATAATAGGCGCTCCAGAAGTCACGCAGCGATTGTACATAATCGCGTTTAGCCTGGTCATTTTCCTGTGACGCAATGCCAAGGTCGGTAATGCTCAGGTCGCCTAACAAATATCGGTCACGGGCAATTTTATATTTTTCAGATGCGATGCTATCTGCTTCAGCTGTGTAAGCCAGCTGTTCTTTCATCACATTAAATAAGCTTACCCGGGTTACTATCTGCTGCTTAAAAGTTTGTTTATCCTGATCAACCGAGTATTCGGTAAATTTCTGGTTAGCCTCAGCCGTTTTTATCTTGGCTTTTGATCGGCCCCAATCTAACAGCGGGATAGAAAATTGCAGTTGCAATAATTGCTGGTTTTGCGGCGACCTGTATATCCCCGGGATATCCGACGAAGAGTTTGAAGTACCGACATTCGCCATCAGCGTAGCGGTCAACCCTGTTTGTCCGCGGGCCAAAGCGACATCGCGTTTAGCTTCAGCAATTTTGCGTACAAAAGCAATTGCATCCGACCGGTTGGCGAAGGCTTCTGTCAACACCCTATCAGCCGATACTGTCATCTGGCTGATGATCTCAGGCATCACCAGCACAATTTTGGCATCGCCTTCCTGCCCGGTATAACTGCGCAGATTTAGGGTGGCAATCTCTACATCCCGTGTAGCGGTACCAACTCCCTTCTTAGCGTTCAGTAACTCTAATTGAAGTTGTAATATTTCGTTTTTAGATACCTTACCTAATTCAAATTTCAGGTTAGCAACTTTTAATATTTTTTGGGTATTGGCTAAACTGGCCGTTGCAGTTTCAAGGTTCACCTGGGCAAGCAGCAGATCGAAGAAATACCCGGTTACTTTTATAGAGATAGTTTCCTGTGCCTCAATATAGGCCTGGATACTTTCGTTATATAACAATGGCTGGATCTTTTTATCCCATTTAAGCGCGTTAAACTGTCCCAGCGGCTGAGTAAAACCGATAGCATAAGGTACACCGTTGTATAGTACGCTATTCCGGTTAAAGTCATCAAACCTTTGTAGTTGCGTAGTACCATATATGGTGGCGCCCGTAGCGGTTATAGTCTGGCTAAAATTCAGATTCAGGGCCGAGTTATCGTAATGGATGGGTTGAAACAATATGGTACCATCCGGTTGCACTACCGGCGTGCTGGTTTTTGTATATCCCGGCAAATTACCGCTTAAAGATAGCTGCGGTTGATAGTTTGACCTAAACGTGCGCCATTGCCAATATTTAGTTTCCCGCGTGGTAGCGGCCTGTTTTGCGGCAATAGAATTATCCTTAGCCATTTCTACCACCTGTTTTAACGACAGGTGCAAAGTGTCCCGGCTGATTGCAGCCGTACTCATAAAAAGCAATATGATCAGTATTAAAAACCTCATTGAATGGTTACCTCCTTTGAGTTTTTATATTCGGTCATGTCTGATGTAATGATCGTATCGCCGGGTTTTACACCATCTAATATTTCCACATAATCAAAATTAGTTAAGCCAACATGCACCGTTCTTCTTTCGGCTTTACCTCCATTTACTACAAAAATATCCTGTACCGATGGCCCTTTAAATGCCGGGCCGTTAGCTACCCGCATAACATGGCTGTGTGCGGCAGTAACCAGGTAAACATCAACTTTCATGTTTGGGCGCAGTTGCTTGTTGTTACGATCTTCCAACTGTACATCAAACGCTATACTACTGTTTTGCACCGATGGGGACACATTAATAACCCTGCCGCGTAATTGCACATCATTAATAATCACAATTACCGGTAAACCTGTATGCAGTTGGCCCAGCGAATTATCAGATATACTACCCTGTATTTTAAAGCTACCCAGGTCGGCTATACGGGCAATGGCCTCGCCCTCCCTTACGTTGGCACCAATATTTTTGTTAACGTAGGTAACTACGCCGGCCCGGGTAGCTATAACGTTTGCTAAGTTTAACTTACGCTGCAGCGCTTCACCCTCACTTGCCAGGATACGGGCAGCTATCTCTGCCTCCCTGATCTCG
The DNA here is from genome assembly GCF_013087555.1 of Mucilaginibacter humi. Classification (NCBI taxonomy): domain Bacteria; kingdom Pseudomonadati; phylum Bacteroidota; class Sphingobacteriia; order Sphingobacteriales; family Sphingobacteriaceae; genus Mucilaginibacter; species Mucilaginibacter humi. Next base: position 669 of record NZ_JABFCR010000016.1, on the reverse strand, counting down.
ATCTGCATGGTTTGCTGCTTGTTTTTGATTTCATTTTCCAGTTGCTTCTTTTCCAACTGTGCCACTTTCAGATTTAATTCAGCCTGTTCAATACCTTCGCGGGTACCGCCACCGGCGGCAAATAAGCGTTTGGCATTTTGCACCGCGTCTGTAAGGTTGCTGATGTAGAGTTGCTTGATATCGTTATTAGACCTGATATCAAAAAAGCTTTTGTTAAGATCAAGCTTTAGCTTTTTGATTTCGTTTTGTTTGGATTCTAACTGAAACTTTAATTTTTCGTAATCGGTTTGGGTGGCCGATTTATCGAGTGATAAAATTGATTGCCCCGCCTTTACATTACGCCCGGCATCCATTAACACACTTTTTATAGATGCGTTTATAGGACTTGTCAATATTTCTTCAAACTCAGGCAATACTTCGCCGGTTGCATTAATCGTGTTCTCTACATTTCCTATAGCAACTCTTGATACTGTGATATCTGATCTTTTAATGGTTGATTTAAAAGTGGACCTTAGTCCCCATATTAATCCTGCTAATATTATAATTACGGCTAATGCAATAAACAAACCTTTCCTCTTGTTTTTGGCCGCTACCTCCTGTGTAATTTCTTTATCCATATAGTACTTTGTATTGCACGGCATTTTGCAATAGGCGTACCAATGTTAATAA
>NZ_JABFCR010000017.1:0-38421 GCF_013087555.1 Mucilaginibacter humi | reverse complement strand
AAAGAAAAACAGACCCAAAGCAGCAAGAGACGATCAATCCGGTATTCTGAAAAAGTATTTCAAAGAACTCTTTCAGTTACATAAGGATACGATCAGACAAAATGGTTTACAGTCGCTCCTGGTATTAAGGGACGAAAGGACTGCGACTCAAGAGTTTAGTGCCGTACAGGAAGCGATAGCTGAGCTTGATCAGCCGATCCCGATTGCCGATTTTGATAGCTACGGATCAAACTTAGCACGTCGTTACTGTACTGACTGGCCTTATGCGGGCCGATACCTTTGATCGCGGCGAATGACTTGATGCTCGCTGGTAATTTTTGTGCAATAATATTTACGACCTGGTCACTGAAGATCATAGAGGGAATGATTCTTTCTTTAGCGGATTGCGCTTTGCGCCATTCCAGTATTTCATTAACTAATTTCTCATGGGGGTGCGCGGTAAGCGCCTGGCTGAATTTTTTAAACCGAACGCGGTCTTTCCGAACGAATAATAAAAACTCTGTGCTCGAAAACGGAAGGTCGCTAAAGTGCGCCATAACTCCCGCTTTTTTTTGCAATGCATCCATTATGGCATCGGCTTTCTGTGCCTGGTTCTTGGAATTATTCGTGGCTATATGCAATTGCGGCTCAGTGATCTTTGCTACGCTTTTAAGCTTTTCATTAAAATAGCTTGCTGCTTTTTTAATGCGATCGGATGTATAACCGACTATCTGCTGTTGCATTTTTTCAGCTATTTCAAATACGTCCTGCTGTAGAGCCAATTGAATAGCTGGTATTTTTTCCGTTGCAATTCTAAGTTCCGTAAAATTAAACAATTCTCGTAGTAAAAATTGTCGGTACAGTTCTTTGTCATTCTTTAAGGTTGATTCGTCGGGTGTACGTGATGCTGCCGTTGAATCGAACTGTTTAACAAAAGGGTCAGCAATGATGTTGTTTTTAGCCACCGGCTTTCTTAAGATCATTCCTTCAAGACTACGGCAGCGACTCAACGCTACATAGGCTTGACCTGGTGCAAAAGCTTCACTTACGTCGACAATGGCTTTGTCAAATGTTAAGCCTTGACTTTTGTGGATAGTGATTGCCCAAGCAAGTTTAAGAGGTATTTGCGCAAAACTACCAGCCGTGGCTTTCACCGATCTTTTCATCTTCCAGTTTATACTTGATATTAGACCATTCTGAGGCTTGCACTATCAGTTCTTTTTCTTCAGTTCCACATTGCACAAAAACGGTGTCAGGCGTTAAGCGGACAACATGGCCAATTTTACCGTTGAAATATAATTTTTCAAGTGAATTATCATTTTTTATAAACATTACTTGTGCGCCCACTTTCAGTTGCAGATTTATATCCGTAGGGTGGCTATCGGGTGGAAATTCACCACGGATCGTTGCTTTATACTCAAATAAGTCACCTTTTAATTCCGTGAGACGTGATCCGTTGATCTCCTGAACAATGCGGTTGTGCGTGGTGAGAACGATGTGATCATTGGCATCTTTTGGTGTTGGATTGTATTGCCTGTTTAGTTTTGCCAGCGCATCATCGCTTATCTGTTGCTGACGGACCTGATTCAGTAAGTCGACAAATACAGGATCGGTCTGCCTAAATACTTCCGTGAGTTCGATGCGGACATAACCTGATTTCACTAAGGCCAGGCTGCTGAAGAAATAAGGCGTACTATAAAAATTCCGCAGTAGCGACCAGTCTTCATCGCGTATGATCGGGCTTAATTGAGAGAGGTCACCGATCAGAAGTAGCTGTACGCCTCCAAAAGGATATTCGGTTTGTTTGATATTGCGCAATAATAAATCGATCCTATCAAGTGTATCGGGTCGGACCATGCTGATCTCATCAATGATCAATAATTCTAACGCCTGGAGTAACTCCCGTTTTTCCAGTGAAAAATGGCTGTCCGGCTTTTCCGAGCTATTGGGTAGCAAAGGTCCGAATGGTAACTGAAAAAATGAGTTTATAGTCATTCCGCCCGCATTAATAGCAGCGACGCCAGTAGGTGCTACAACCGCTAGCTTTTTTAGTGAATTTTGCCGCAGGTCACGGAGAAAAGTTGTTTTCCCGGTGCCCGCTTTACCCGTTAAAAATACAATTCGGTTGGTCCGGTGGATATAATCATCAGCAAGTTGAAGCTCTCTGTTCATGAAGCAGGATATATGATGTGCCTAACTGTAAGTTGTTCCCAGTTTTTATAATTAGCGGGATCACGTTCAAATTCCTGCCGGCCGAATGAATCAGCCCGATCCAGCTTGATGGGTCAGCGGTATAATCAGTGAATTTTATCGGGGCGGCTTCCGTAACCATGTCATCTAAGGCCTGGTAAACATCATTTTCCCATTTTTTTTCGTAGAAACCGTAATAATCTTCGGGCGCAGCTAAGGCGATTGAAATCGTATTCCATTCGTTTTCCAAATCATTCGCTTCTTGGCTAAGACCCAACTCCCGGCATCTGCGCACTATAAAGAGGATCCGCAAACGGGTTACGGGATGGCTGCTATTGAAAAGGTCTTTTTCAGGCCTGTAAAACGCGGAACGTCCCTGCATCCGCAAATAAAAGCTGAATGCCCGGGCATAGGTTGCCCCTCCTATTTCGACGCCGACAGCGTCACAAAAAAGTTCCTGTATCCAATCGTACCAGGTTTCCACCATTTGTCGTGCTTGCTTGGCATCTGCTTCGTGATCATCCTCGTTTTTCCGGACTACAGGCGTCAAATAACTGTTTAGTTTCTTTTGAAATTCACGGACGAGATCATCCATCTCGGCGCGGTGGTGTTGGTATAAGTAATGGCCTAATTCGTGAAAAAGAGCGGCAGGTATAACAAGCTTTGCTGGGCGGCCACGGGCAGATAATAACTTACGGGAAAATCGACTGTTGGAAAAATGGCGAAGTCACCGTCCAGTACAAAAAAAGGTTTTTGCGCGGTTTGCGTGTGTACTCCGTGAAGCCAGTGAAGCAGTTTTAAAGTTACTGCATCGTTACGGTGGGTGCGGTACAAACCTGGTAAATAGCGGCTGTCCAGGACGCGAAAAGTTTGCTGCAGGCTTGAAAACTCATTAAAGATATCGACGTAAATGCTTTCTTCTCCCAAATCCGTGAGAAAAGCCAGCCGCTGCAATTCAGCGCGGATTTCGACATAATATACAGATAACCAGGACTGAAAAAGCCCCAATTCGGTCGGTACGCTTTTCGCGGACACAATGGCGATGGTCGCATCAAGTTCCCGCGAGAAATCGCTGATAGATTGTGTGAGTATGCGTTTCATTAAAGTTCGCCGATCAATTCACGGGTGTCAGAAGAAAGATGGTCCTCCAAAAGTGAACGAAATTCAGTTAATGATTCAATCAGTTTGACTATGTCATCACCGGCCGGTGCATCAAGCATCGCCAGTACAATGTTAGGGTCTTTTCTGAATAGCGCAGAACGGTAGCGACTATTCCGGTTTTTCGCTTCAGCGAATTTGTGTACCAAATTTCGGTAACGGCCATCTACACCGGTTAGTGCGCTGGCATCCTGCTCATTGGAGGTGACCAATGTACTTAACTTGCTTAAGAATGTTTTAACAGTTGTTTTAGCAAGCTGTATATCTTCTGCCGACTGCTGGTCGCTGATGCCTTTTTGGGTGAGTTTTAAATGGATCAATAATTTATTGAGCCTTTCCGGGATGCTTTGTCCCCGTTCAAAACTTTGTATGGCTAATTGCTTGGTTTCCATGAGATGAAGTTTATTTAATGCGTTGCACTTCCTGTCCGGCTTTGTCTTGTAATTCATCGTCGGCCCGTTTAGCACAATAGCTTAATCTTTGGGCCACACCCGGACTAGCATAATTCATTTGTGAGGTGACAAAGATATCCTGAAGCACTTTTTTAAGGTTAGCCTGCGTGTATTTATTTTTGATCAATAAAGGCGAGGCTGTTCCTTGATGAAGCGTACTATGGCCGGTCGTCGCCAATACCACCGTCGTTCGATCGATGCTGAACCAGCTGCCTTCAAGAGCATTGTGGATCTCACCGTTTTCGAGCTCCCAAATACGCACTTCTTTTAGTGTAGATTTGCGATATTCTACAAAATCGAAACTAAGTGTCTGCGGGAAAACACCCTCTGTTTTAAGCTCAGCTATCGCTTCCTGTACGGCACTAAACTCGCGGTCGCAGTCCTTTCCGTCCCTTAATACCGGGAGCGACTGTAAACCATTTTGTCTGATCGTATCCTTATGTAACTGAAAGAGTTCTTTGAAATACTTTTTCAGGAATACCGGATTGATCGTCTCTTGCTGCTTTGGGTCTGTTTTTCTTTTGACTTGTGCAGTGGAGTTTGGTACAGTCATTTGCTGTCCGAAAATGAGTAATGAAAGTGCTAAATGGGTATGCCGGCTACTAACATCGATCATCAGATGCATATCGTAACTCAACTTCGTATCGGGAACAAACGGCAAACATCCAAGCTGCTCTAATACATCATAGGTGATCAAATCGACATAAGCGTTCCAGTTCCTTTCACCGTTTTTGTTACGTCCGTCTTTAAAAGCGCTATAACCTCTGTATTTACGGCGTAGTTCCTGCTCGGTCATTCTTTTGATCTTCCAGTCAGGTAAACCATGACGGATCAGATAATAGTTTGCCGACTCATTGTTATCAAAAGTAAAAACGGCCATGCCCGCTTTTCGGTAATTTCGTTTCAACTCTATCGTCGCTTGTTCCGGTTGGTATAACCATCGATCAGCGGCTGTACCTTTATCCCTGTAAGTTTAGCAATCTTGTCGCAAACATCATCCGATAATTTCTCCCTGACTTTTGAATCAACACCTTGGGTAAACAAGAAATGGATATCCCTGGCCATCCCGGGCGGAACATAAAAACAACCGCATTCCTCCAGCATTCGTTTTCGGTTCCTGAAATGATCTTTATAATGACGGGTAGTCTGCTCAGCGGGTGCCGGAAGCAAACGGTTATCACCAAATCTTAAACCCGGCATAGATAGGGTACCGCAGTTGTCAGGTCTGGGCGCAAAAAATCCGGGTTTTACACTGGCAAAATGTTCACCGAAAGGTTTGTTGCCTAATTCCGACCAGAGTTTCGTCAACAATTCATCCCTTAAGGCAGGTTCTATCTTATCTACCTGGCTCATGTCATGATCCAACGCTTCGTTAGTAACCCGGAGATACAAGCGGTTGGCCGGTACGGGCACAGGTGCGCTATCTTCAGCTCCGGGAAATGACACCATAGCAACACGGTCATTTTGGCTCACCTGAAAACCGGGATATTTCTTTTGATAATATTCCCGGGCATGCTGGTAAGTCACGCCGTCGATCTTCAATTTGCGGGTCGTCGATAAGGTGACATCGCCCATATATTTTGTGAAATAACATTTGACGCGGCCATTAGGGCCCTCGTAATACAAAGTGCCTTTATTTTCGCCATATCGGCCAGATAGTGTATAAAAGCGGCCGGTCATTTTGGAAGAAAAATAATCATCGACAGTCATGCTGGTAAAGAATGCAGTACCAACGTTGATTGCAATACCAAGACCTTCATTTTCAAGTAACACCTCCGCCACTTCATATTTACGATAAGCTTCGATATCCACAACGTGTTCGGAACCACTTAAAAAATCATTCTTTAAAAATGGAACCTGCTCATAAAAGATACGCGGGCTGTCCAGCCGCCAAAAATTTGCATTAGCAGAAAGGTTTAACAGCAGGCCTTTTTTATAGAGATCGGCGACGAGCTGAGCTTGATTAGGATCATTGAGTGAAAGGGCTACGTTTGCATTCAGCGGTTTCAGCTCAATCACCCAATTATCTACCTCGAATTCTTTACGAGGTATACGATCATGGCACTCCGTCAAAATACCTTTAACCTGCCCATTCTGCATATAGGGTACCGCAGCGATACGAAAAGTTTTGCCGATATAGGTAAAGACGCTGTGCCTTTTCTTTGGTCAGTTCATCCGTATCCATTTCGTACTGTTTTACGAACAATTTTAAATTTGTACTGTGGCACACCACCTTGATATTCGTTCCTTTACTCATAACTTATTTTTTACTGCATATTTCCTGAAAAGCGCATTGAACGCATACTTTTGGCTGACCGCAGGCGCTGAAAGCTTCCCAATTAGCAGCATCGCCAAATTCCTCCATTTCTGTTAACAATTCAATATCCTGCAAGATCCGGGCCTTGGCTCGCCTAAGTTCCTGTGCAGAAAATAATAGCGGCTCAGCAATACCTTCTGTTAAAAAGGCTTTAAATAAACTGATCGACTCTAATGGTATACCCAACTCTTCATGCGCCCATAAAGCATAAGTCAGCAACTGCAAGCTGCTTTCTTCCGAATCATTTTCACCTGTTTTCCAATCGACAATCACCCAATCGCCACCCACCGGATACATTAAATCGATAGCACCTTCCACCAAAATACCCTCATAATCAAGACTGATCTTACGTTCGATCAAGCTATTTTCATGTAAAGATCCGTTCCGGAAAGGTTGAAAATCCGGCAAATTATAAAACTGCTCTAAGCTTACCCGCATTTTCTCCCGCAAGTCATCCCGCAGTATTTCAGCCGTAACTGCACCGTAAAATAATTCCAGTATGATCGCTGGCGCGCGGTGATCATATTCCCGGTTTACCCCCGCAGTAATGTCGGCAGTATGCTGAATTGCATTATCCAGCAACATGTTCGCAAAACTGATGACCTGCGACAATTTCCAGATCTGTTCCTCTTTGGCGTTCATCAGGTAGGCTCTAATCGCTTTGTGAACGACCTCTCCGGCGACTAAATGGCCGGCTGATAATTGCTTTAAAAATTGTATTCTTTCTTTCTGAGGCTCTGACAATGCTTTTCTTTTACTGCCACCAAAATAATAGTAGTAGCCTAAGCGCGGACAAGCCGCAAAAGCACCTAGCACGGAGAACGACCGCGCATCTTTACCACCTTCATGGAAGATGTCGCCGTCACGGCAGGCGTTATCAGATTACCAAAAAGATCGAATTGATCCATTATCTTAACTTCTTTAAATTAGTGATCAGCCGGTCCCACTCATGGTCGGTTAGCCGCATATTTGTCACCTCGTTCATAAACTTAATCGCCGACTGGCTCGACGAGATAGCATCACTTATCTCGCCGGTAATCTTACCCGACTTTGATAACAGCAGTTCCGTCGAAACCTTCAGCACCTCGCATATTTTCTGAATCGTATCTGCCGCCGGCGGCGCCATCCGGTCATTCTCTACTTTACTGATATAGGAAAAATCAATACCTACCTTGTCGGCCAGCTCCCGCTGACTGACCCCTTTTTCACGGCGAATAGCCTTTAATGTCTGTCCAAAAGTCTGATCCATATACAAATATACAAATGTTGAGTTGAATGTCAACATCTATTTTAAAAAAATATTTTGGCTAAATTATTTTTATTCTATAATTGAGCTCTATAATGCAGTGAAATGCTATAATAAATTGATGTATAGTATGTTGGCCAACAGCTACAAGTTAAATAATATTTATTATCATTGACTAATAAAACCTTATCTCAATTATTTATGGAAGAGCTTATAGCAAGTATCGTGAATACCTTGAAAGATTACCGAGAGGACGAAGAAAACCCGTCGGTCAAGTTAAGCGAAGATCATATCGCCGACTGGATAGCACAATTTGATCAAGAAATACAACTTCCTATTCTGACGGAGTTGGATAACATCTTCAAAAAAGGTATTGTTCGAAGAAAAGCTTGCGGCGATTTATAGTATTACTCATTGAGGCACTCACCAAGGATGCAGGACTGTCCTCCGAGGTGGACTTTTTGAAAAATGCCCAGTTTTTAACTCTGCAAGGTCCCGGAAAAAGCCAAACAATTATTCTCGGTATTCTCGACGAAGTAATTGCCGATGCATATAATCTTTCTCTTGACGAATGTGGTTCAGCATCTCGTCAATACTCGATTTATATTGATGATGTACTTTGCTCAGGACTCACCTTAGTTTCTAATATCCGGGAATGGTCAAAAGCCGAATTTGAAGATGGAAAAACAAATAAACAGGCAGTAGAGGACGGATCAACAAAACTTTTCCTAAATTATATTTTTGTCCATGAAAAAAACTTTGACAAGAAAATATACGAGATAAACAAAAAAATCTCGGCCAGGTTCTCTGCCAAAATAAAGTCCTATCACATGCACGAGATAATGAATACGCTGACTCAAACTTCGAAAGTCGACCTTATATTACCAAACGATGTAGACCAGCCTGATAATGTGCGAGAGTACCAGGCAGAAATTACAGAAACAGTGGATGCCTACAGTACGGAAAAGGGTTACAGGGCAAGCCCAGAAGAGTTTTTCCGGCCGGACAAATTGCCGAAAGAGGAGAAATTCTTCACCAGCCCGGAAAACAGGAAACTTGTCGAGGATGCGTTTTTGCAAAAAGGGATAGAAATACTTAGAAAAGCAACTGTTAGCAATAAAAACATGCGCGCCCTTGGGTACTCCATGCCATCGGTAAAAAGTTTCGGTTTCGGGCGCTTTGTTTTACCCGGAGGAATGTCCCGAACAATGCACCACTCGTTTTTGGTATGCAGGCGGCGGGTTTACACCCTTATTTAAAGTATCAAGAGGAAATAATTCGACGTTTAGCTTTATATTTGACTTTAGCCCCGGTGAATAACACATGCTTTAGATAATGGTACCTGCAAAAAAATACGAAAGTAAAATATATAATGCCTCGGAATGCTGTGTATTCAGAAAGACGAGAGAGGGTTATGGGGCCCTTTCCAACATGGCGGCGGGTTTTTCGTTGCGTCTTAATGGGATATCTATAAAATCAGCGGAAGCATTGTATCAAGCCTGCCGTTTCCCGCATATGCCCGAAGTACAAGAAAAAAATCCTACACGAAAAAAGCCCGATGACTGCGAAAATGGTAGGTAAACCATTTCGGGAAATGACCAGGCCGGACTGGGAAGCCGAAAAAGTAAAGATTATGCGCTGGTGTCTCCGGGTAAAGTTGGCGCAAAATTATTGGCTGTTCGGAAAGGTGCTTGAATCTACCTTTAATAAGCAGATCGTTGAAGAAAGCAATAAAGATCCTTTTTGGGGCGCTATACCAGACAAGAATGAAAAAAATTTATTGAGGGGCGTAAACGCTTTAGGCAGGCTATTGATGGAATTACGGCAATCTTATAATGAAAAACGTTATGAGTCTGATCTTTTTTATATCGAACCGTTAAAAATACCGGATTTTAAATTACTGGGACAACAAATATCTATAGTAGATGAGCGCAAGAATTTTGTACATTTTGTCCAGCATTCGCTTAGCGTTAACGTTCAACCTTTAACAGAAAAAACGGAACTGACAGAAACAAATATAATTGTTCCAGCAAAAGCAAAACGCAAGTCGATAACATCTATAAAAGCCAAAACTAAGGTAAAAAGCAAACAGGACGGAGAACAAGGGAGCTTATCGTTGTAGCCTCGATAGATTTCCGGTTTAACTAACTTTGTTACTACGGAAACGTCCAGCTGTTGCTCCGCAACAGCTGGAATTCTTTACATTGGATACTATATATTATATTTACTAATTATTACCACCATATTATAACCAACTAAACGTTATCCATAATGAAAGATACTATTTCTACAATTGCTGACCTTTGTGGCATCTTGGGCTTTCTTATTAGCCTTTATGCAGCAAATGGGGTTTATAAACTCAAAAAGCAGCAAAATAACAAGGTCAAGGTTTCAAATACATCTGTAGGTGGCAATTTTACCGGTAGAGATAGTCGTTCAAGTTAAAGATGGCCGACAACGAAGTTAGTGTTTCAAATTCCAAAATAGGCGATAAACTTGTTGGTCGCGATGATAATTCATTAAATTTTACCAATCAATATTCTGGGTCCGCTTACCTTGAAGACCTATACTTAAAATTTGAGGTGGAAAAGAATGCAAATCCCGAATTAAAAGCCCTTTGCGACGAACTCAATTTTTTGAATACACAGGTGCAAAATGAAAAAGTGATTGGATTGGAAGCAAAATTAATAGCGGGTAATAAGCAGCCTATTGTAGATTATGCTTTAGAACTAAAACAAAAGTTCTATATGAAGCTTATGAGAACATCGCAATATTCAATGGTTGCTCAGGATATCAATATTTATATTCTCTCGAAAATCAAACGTACGTTCATAATGGAAATTTTCACGATGATATGTGCTGGTGAATCTGAACTTAAAATTAATATGCTAATCGCAGAGCGAATAATAAACCCAGTAAAAACGGATCTCGGCATAAATCTGTTTAAATATACGGAAGAAGATATTATGGGAATGATTTTTTATTTAACAGGCAACTGTCACATAAAATGGGCTAGTTAATGTTAGTTTATCATCCTGCTTTCGATCTTTACGCTTGCGTTTATCGCATGTTACAGCTATTAGAAGTAATGGAGCGGGATTCAATTGAGCTAGAGAGAATTCGAATTTGGGATTTTTATTTAACCTTCCCTAATGAAGCTCGAAAGATAAAATTCCCGATGCAATTGGCGGAACTAAAAAAGATTTTCAAAGATAAGGCAGCCAATCCTTATGAAGATCTGATTGACCCAAGAAGAATTTTACAAAGGATGCAGTCCTTCCAAATGGCGGCCTTGAGATGCCCGGCTTCTTATGGCCTAATTGATGGCGAGCTGCTAATTAAAAAGATGGTAAAACGCACTGATAAACCTATTCCGGACGCAATTAAAGTCAATTTTCAGAAAAATTCACCTGAGCGAGATAATATTATAAAATTGGTTATCGGATTCGCCGATTTGCCATTATATGGAGCTGTCGGACTGAAAGAACGGTCCGGATTATTAGATTTTAAATATGACCCAAGATAGACCAACGCTTGTATTAAAACGGCTTGTTATTTTGAATTATATGGCGCAAACCGTATACGACGAATCATTTCATAAAGGCGTTAATATCATCAGGGGAGAAAACAGCTCTGGAAAATCAACTATTGCTAATTTCATCTTTTACATTTTAGGAGGATTCTTTAATAACTGGACGACAGAGGCTTCAAAGGTGCACCGGTATTTGCTGAAGTTAATATAAACGGTGCGGCAATCACTTTGCGCCGTGAGGTATTAGCTGCCGGAATGACCCCACTTAGCATTTATTATGGACCTTACACTAACTCAACTACTGACCTGCTTAATTGGAAAACTTTTCCATATAAGCAGACAGATAATACTATTAGCTTTAGTAATGTACTGTTTACGGCGTTAGGCTTACCTGAAACGAGAAGTGACGAAAGCACAATTAATATGCACCAAATCTTGCGGTTGTTGTACATCGATCAAGATACTCCAACTCAGAATCTTTTCCGTTTAGAGCGTTTTGACTTACCATTAACTAGGCAAACTATTTCCGAGGTGTTATTGGGTATATATGATGATGATTTGTACAACAAACGCCTCGCGTTAAAGTTGGCTAACAAAGATTATGAGACTAAAAGCAGAGAGTTTGATCATCTTAATCGAATTTTTTCTTTAAAAACAAATTCTAGCAGTGACTTAACATCATTGCAACAAGAAATTGAGCAAACTACATTTGACCTTGCCGGAATTGATGAAAAAATCATAGACCTAAAATCTAAGGTCACTGTTAATGTCTCTAAGAAATCTGCAACTGAATTGGAGCTGATACAATCAGAATTAACACGTGAAAAAAGTGCCGTAAGCGAAATTTCTTCATCAATTCAGGAGTATGAAGTTGAAATACTAGACTCAGAACAGTTTATCAATACTATAAATAAGCGAGTGGTCGAACTCACGCACTCTACGCTGACCAGAAAGGTTTTAGGTGAGTTGCCACTTACACACTGTCCGCACTGCCTTTCAAAATTAGACCCTGTTGATAAAGAACATATTTGTATTCTTTGTAAAAAGCCTCTTAATGAAGAGGTGGAAAAAGCAAATGCCAAACGATTACAGCAAGAACTTGAAATCCGTAAAGGAATCTGAAAAATTGTTATCTATTAAGAGGAAAAGACTTTCAGAATTACGTGGTCAGCTGCCAGTTCGCTCCGATAGAGGAAGGATTTTACAACAAAGGCTAAATAAGTTGTTAAATCTGAACCAAACCACCAGGATGAACGAATCGATAACTTGTTGGTAGAAAAAGGTAATATTCAAAATCGGCTGGAGTTTTTGAATGACCAAATAAAAACTGTAGAGTACCTTGAATTACTTCGTGCGGAGATTGAAGAACTCTCAGCTAGAATTGCAATACTTAAAGTTCAGATATCTAATGTAGAAAAAGATCAGTCCCAAAAGTTGGATGTCGCGATGCGGAAAATAAAGGACAATACTATGCACATCCTTCGAAATGATCTGGAACGACAGCTGGAGTTCAAAAATCCACAAAATGTTGAAATAGATTTCTTAAGAGATACATATTCGTTGAATGATAGTAATAATTTTTCAGCCAGTTCCAAGACCTATTTTAAAAACGCAGTCTTATTTGCAATATTTTTTGCCAGTTTAGAGTTAAAGTTTTTCAGATATCCGAGATTCATCGTATGTGATAATATGGAAGACAAGGGAATGGAAAAGGTTAGGACGCAAAATTTCCAAGAAGTAATATCTGCTATGTCGGAAAAATTCAAGGATGTTGACCATCAAATTATCTTCACTACATCTATGATTTCCGACAAACTAAATAATACGTCGCTTTGTGTCGGACCTGAATATCAGCGTAATAATAAGTCGCTCAACATTAAAACGAATGGTCTTCCGTGCTTCAAATAAAACCAACTAAATATTCAATAGGCATACGAACGTTTCGGCGTACTTCACGATTATTTTTAAGATGTAATTTACTGATATTATTAAAATATGAGCGCCACCTGTTTTTTACCAAAGATCATCAAACAATAAGAAAGCAGGTGGCGTTCCTCGGGCGGGCGATAGCCCGCCGCCGGGCAATTTTAAAAATAAGGGGATTGTTCCCCTTATCAGTGCTTAGTTATAAATCAGTGCTTCGCTACCCTGCGTAGCAAAATCACGGCAAAGGTTAAAGGCGGTTTGCGCCCTTTGTTTGGCAGTGCCGTCCATAATGGATTTAAATTTGGCTTCATCACTTTTGAACCTGCGCACATTTTGAAAATATCCGGTTACCGCATTATAAGCACCAAATACTGTTCCTGCGGTGGTATCCAATTGCTGGGTATGGCTTCCTAAAGCATAGTCATAAACGCTGTCTACAATATTGGTGTAGTGCGTAGATAACAGGTCTAACTTACCGTCAGCTAAATTTTCCAAAACCTCTTTATTTGGCGCCATAGCGATCTGTATCAATTTTTTAACTTCTGCATCGGTAATGCGGACATTAGCCCAATGGTTAAATAAGCCCTCCATTTCACCGCCTAACAATTTACTGATACCCATCAACGTATGCGCCTGTTTCAACCTTTCTGTAGCGGAGGCGGTATGACGGATTTTAATAGCTCCTGAATGGTTATTCATAGCTGCGTTGAGTGTATTGTTGCAAACGATCCTGATCGGCGTAAAAGCAGCGGTAATGCTTCCCAATCCATCATGCGTAGTGGTTAAAAACAAATACTGCTCAATCCAGTCCTTAACACCTACCCGGATATAATCGGGTAATTTAGCGGTGATAAAAACCCGCTCACCGTTCCCCAATGCTCCGGCTGTCTCGTATAAAATTCCATCGCCACCGCCTACGATGGCATCAAAGAAAGAAAATGCATCGCGGTTTTGCACCACTTCGTAATCGTTGCCTACCACACCTAAAACCTGCTCGGTATCCGCCCGGACTGTGGCAAAGAAATTCGGTACTTCTATTTCGGGGATCGCATCGGGATTGCCCCAAACATGATTGTTGGTATCAAGGGTAAACAAAGGTCGTTTTTCGACAATGTAATCCAGCCCGGCGTGCCTTATCGCTTCGCTGCTGGTTGGGTAAAGGTCTATAATCTGGCCTAAGCCATGCCAGGCCTTTTCTTTGATGCTCATAAAGCTGTCTTTGCCTGTTTGATGATTGAAATTGATTTGATGTGCCATGATGTTATATTTTAATGTGTCCGTGTCTTTAATTGCATGATCTCTGTTTTCAAAACCTTTACTTTTTTGGTACTGCCTACCTTTAAATCCGTTTTAGATTGCAGTTCCTGTATGGCAGCCTGTATATGGCTGTGAGTAGTTTTGACGGTGACTTTCACCAGTAAAAAGATTTTATCTTCCATTGCTTTAAGATTGATAGGTGTTCATAAAATCGTTTAACTCGAGTTGGAAACGTGCGGGGTCGTCCTTTGCCAACTGCTCGGCGTAACCTTCCCAATAGATTTGGTCGGTTAGTTCTATAAATTGCTCGTACATAGGAATTGCTGTTTTTGTGAAACCATAAAAAAATGCTCCCGGCTATACGCCGGGAGCATAACCTGTTTAAGCATTAGGGAAAACGATATTGGCTTCGATTTCGGCCAGTTTATCGTGGCAGGCATCAAAAATAAATTGCGATACCATGCGGATAAGGTTGGGCGTGTTGGTCACAAACTGACGGCGTTTATCATCTTCAATGATGAGTTTACAACCCTGATAAGGGTTGCTTTCCAACTCGTCGTTCTCCTCAACCAATTTCACCTCAAACTCTTCCAATGTTTTGATGCGGGCGATGAGGGCCAAACGCTGAATGCTCAGGCGGTGCAGGTCGCTAACCGATTTCAGGGTTTGCTCTAAATTCAAGGCGAATTTTTTAGGCTCGGTCTTTACTTCTTCCGCTTTGGCTGTTTCGGCTTTCGGTTCTTCCTTTAATCCTTGTTGTGCGTCCCCTTGTTTAAGGTCAGCGGGTTGGTGATCCACTGTAGCGGGGCTACCGGCCTTAACCTCGGCAGTTTTCCCGGCCTCAACTTGCGAAGTTTGGGCAGGGCTTTGATCTTTAGCTTTTTCATCTTTGGCCTCCTTTGGGGTTAAACTTGGGCGGTTTTCAATCCGGTTTGCGGGTTGGTTGTTTTTGCTGCAGTACCTTGTACTGCGGTGGCATTTTTTTCTGCTGTTTTCATTTTTTAAATGAATTTTAAAGGGTTAAAAAATTTGTTTTTTTGTTTCCCTCTTTCTCCGAAGACTCCCTGAAAAGCTATTTTTCAAAAGAAAAAACGGAAAAAAAGAAAGCAAAA
Source organism: Mucilaginibacter humi (assembly GCF_013087555.1). Classification (NCBI taxonomy): domain Bacteria; kingdom Pseudomonadati; phylum Bacteroidota; class Sphingobacteriia; order Sphingobacteriales; family Sphingobacteriaceae; genus Mucilaginibacter; species Mucilaginibacter humi. Next base: position 23,252 of record NZ_JABFCR010000017.1, on the reverse strand, counting down.
AGGTTGCCCGCCGCAGGCAAAAGGAAACGGAATAAGTCCCGGAGGGTGAAGCCGCGAGGGATCGAGCGGCTTCATTATGCCGTAGTCTTTTGCGGATGTTCAGGAAGTTCTTAAGCAATGCGGGCAAAACCTTAGCTGCCCTTTTTCTCCGTTTCGATTGGAAAATAGGATCTTGAGCGCAGCTGATCTTTTAACAGGAAATTAAGTGCAGAGCGAAGGCAAGCGAAGCTTTTCCCGGCGTAGCGGGTAAACAAGTGAAGTCCTGAACGATGCTCTTAATTGGAGCTAAATCATTTTCACAATAGCGAATGCTTTTGCGGCGGAGCAAAAATGCAGCGGCGGGCTTTGCTGCAATTGAATTTGATCAGTTTTCCGGGGATTACAAGCATTTTTTGAGAACACGTATCCCAGAAAGCCGTGGCCAGAGGGGCAGCAGTTATCATAAAAATAAATTTGTTTTGTACGGTAATGTTCCGTACATTTGTATCGCTGAATACGAAATAGACAACGGGCTTTTTAGATGAAGCCGCTATCGAATCTTTTATGAATAGTAAAAGATTTTAAATTAAAAATTACGAAAAATTATCAAAGCAAGCAATCAAACAAAGGCATTACAACAAAAAGCAATTACATCAAGCGTTTAAAAAATCAAGATCAATAGCACAGAAAATCATTTAGATTAAAGCACAACAGGATCATTACAACAACAACTACGCATCAAATCAAGCAAGCAAAAAAATCAGGCCAATTCAAACCAAGCAAATTCAACAGATAATCAAAAATTAAAGACAAAAGCAATCAATCAAACTATAAATACTCAGAAAACAAGTAAGTTAAAGCATAATATATCAGAAGAAGGCAAAGAGAAAAATCACATTATGGCAACTACAGTTAACGATAGAATCGATGTTCGTATCAGCAAAGAACAGAAAGAGTTGTTTAAGTATGCGTCAGAACTGCGTGGTTTTAAAAGTTTAACAGAGTTTGTTGTTTTTTGCGTCAAATCCGAGGCAAATAAAATTATTAACGACAACAATACAATATTAAAGAGTATGGAAGATAAAAAGATCTTTTTTAATGCACTGTTAAATCCTCCTGTTCCTAACGACAAACTTAAAAAGGCTCAATTAACCTATAATAAGTTTGCTGAAAATGGAATTAACATTAGAAATACTTGATAAAACGCATATCAGAAGCGACTTCGATTGCGGACATCCTTCATTGGATAATTATATAAAGGTTCAGGCGAGCCAGGACGTAAAAAGAAACATTTCAGTCTGTTACATATTGAGTGACAACCCGGAAAAAGTGGTAGCAGGTTACTATACCCTTTCCAGTCATTCCATACCACTGGAGGATTTGCCGGAAGATTTGGCTAAAAAATTGCCTAAGTCTTACAAAGATGTTCCCGCAGCTTTATTGGGCAGGCTTGCAGTAAGCACGCCGTATAAAGGCAACGGGTTAGGTGAATTGTTATTGTTAGATGCCCTCAACCGTTGTGCGGACTTAGCTGACAGCATAGGCACACTTGCGGTAATCGTTGACCCGATAGATGAAAAGGCAGTTAGTTTTTATAAAGCTTACGGCTTTATCAATTTACCGGACAGTGAACGAATGTTCATTCCGATAAAAACTGTAAAAGCCTCAAAAGCCAGTTAGGATAAAACACAAAAAGGAAGCCCAAGGGCTTCCTTTTTGTGTTTAAAACCAATCAGCTAAAAAGGCTCTTTGCTTGTTTCCGCAACTCATTATTGATGATTAAGATATCCTCTTCCGTAAAATTAGAGTTCATCATTTGTTCAAATGTCCCTAACTTTTCTCTTTTTAAGTATCCTTTAAACAGACCATCGACAGAAACCATATAACATGGCCCTACCTCGCCCGGCATTTTTTCATGTCGAATTGTAATTCTGTCGGCTTATTTGAAATTTCACAGCTGATTTTGAATCTTTCCATAGTCTTTAATCAATAAGGGGATTGCCCAGAATAGGCAGTTTTGCAAATTTGAGGACTTCCGGGCTGGCAAACCCATATTCCTCGACCACCTTGCCATAGATCAGGTAACAGCCGGCACCGGTAAATGGGTATTCTTTGGTCGTATTGGGAAAATGCACGGTATCAAAGAAATTTCCTTCCACATCAAGGAAGGAACCAAACCACATCAGCTTTCCGGTTTTAGTGCGCACCGTCTTCTCGCAAACATACCAGCCGACCATTTTAACCTGCTGGCCCACATGGTTAATGAGATCGTTAGCATAAATTTCCCCCTATAATCGGTCTGCAACAAATCAAAACTGGTCATGCTTACCGGAAACCCTAAAAGTTCCAGTTCATGATAGGTGTTTTCCAGTTCCGTATTAACCAATACCGGGAGGCTGTAATTTTTGGCATCTACCGCAAAAAGTTCCACCTCATTCGTTACTTTGACTTTAGCGCCCATAAGTAAATGCACTTCCCACAGCAGCGACTTTTTACTTTTGCCGGTAAAACGCAGCGCGCCTACACGGATCAGGCTGATAGCCTGTTCCGTGCCGATCCCGGTTCTTTTAATGAGGTCTTCCGGCTTTGATAAGGGCCATTTTCGCGGCGTTCTTCCGGTATGCCGTTGATGTAGGTTTCATTTAAGCCATGGACACCGACAAAGCCTAAGTAAACGTCGATCCCGTGAATGTTCACGATGTTGTCACTATTGTTCACACAAGGCAGGTGTATTACCGCACCCGCCTTCTTCAATTCATGGAGATATAAAAAACGGGCATAAAAACCGCCGTAATTATTCAATACCGCGACCATAAACTCCCTCGGATAGTACGTTTTCAAAAACAAACTTTGATAACTTTCTACCGCAAAACTGGCCGAGTGTGCTTTGCTGAAGCTGTAGCCTGCAAAGGAAGATACCTGCCGCCAGACTTCGGCTACTACTTCATCCGGCCGGCCCAGTTTTTGCTTCTTCAAAAAAACGTTCGACGAGACGCTCGAACTCTTTTTTTGAACGATATTTTCCGCTCATTCCGCGTCTTAATATATCTGCATCGGTACCGTCCATCCCTGCAAAATGGATACATATTTTAATTACATCTTCCTGGTAAACCATTACGCCGTAGGTTTCCTCCAGCTGTTCTTTCATTACCGGATGCAGGTAGTTTACCGTGTCAGGTGCATGATGGTATTTAATATAAGTCCCCATCATTCCTGAACTGGCGACGCCAGGACGAATGATTGAACTTGCCGCTACTAAGGTGAGGTAGTTATCACAATTCAATTTTCTAATCAACTGTCGCATAGCAGGCGACTCAATATAAAAGCAACCAATCGTATCACCTGTTTTAAGCTGGCTATTGACTTTAGGATCGGTCATAAACCGCTTTACCTGGTGGATATCGATTTTACGTTGCTGATTTTCTTCGATCAGCTTTACGGCCATTTTAATATGCCCGATCCCGCGCTGGCTCAGGATATCATACTTATCGAAACCGATCTTTTCGGCCTCGTACATATCCCATTGGACGGTGGGCATACCTTTTGGAGGCATATCCAATGCTGTATAATAGGTTATTGGTTCCTCGGTGATCAAAACCCCGCCGGCGTGAATGGATCGCTGGTTAGGCATATTCGCCATACGTTCATAGATGGCGGTAATCTTTTTAAACGTTGGGTTGTTGCGGTTCGCAGCAGCCTGGCGCTGATCGGTAAAACTGTCGATCTCGGCTTTCGGCAAACCCATGACTTTACCGATTTCCCGGATGATGCTGCGGTCTTTGAAGGTAGACATCGTCCCGAGCAAGGCTGTATGTTGACTGCCGTACCGTTTGAAAATGTAATCCTGCACGTCTTCCCGTTCATCCCGGGAATAATCGATATCAAAATCCGGTGGGGAGGTACGCTGCGCATTCAGGAACCGCTCAAAATACAGATTAAGTTCAATCGGATCAACATCTGTGATCTTCAGGCAATAAGCCACAATACTATTGGCGCCGGAACCACGCCCTACATGATAATAGCCTTGTGATGAGGAATAGCGGATAATATCCCGGGTGATCAGGAAATAAGCGCAAAAATCCAGTTCATAAATTACTTTAAGCTCATGCTTAACCTTTTTTAGTGCTTCTTTATGGCTTTTTCCGTAACGGTATTCCAGACCGCTCATCGCCAGCTTCTCGAGCAGCTCCTTATCATTCTTTTTATTACCGGTGAATGTTCTTCGGTTCAGGTTAACCCGGCCCTTTGGGTAATCCATGATGCAGCGGTTCATGAGGTTACGGGTATTATCCAGTATAAAAGCATAACGCGCATATTTGGCTTCCAGCTGACCAGGCGGCAGAAATATGTCCGATGGCCTGCATTTATCCTCCGGTTTCACCATCGTCAAGACAACATTCAAATCGATACTGCGCAGATATTCATGTAAGCGGTATGCAATTTTGTCCAGCACGAATACCGGCTGTAATGCAACCAACTTAGCTTTTTGCAAACCCAGATCTTTGCCATAAAGCTTATTCAATTCATCAAAGCGGATACCCAGATATTCATTGACCTTTAGTTCTCCGGTAAAACCAAACGGATAGATCACAAAAGCATTTTTGAACACCGGCGCGGTATCGGGCAACGGCTTTTTTTCCGTGTTATGCTCACTCAAAACTCATTCAGTTCACGCATTCCCTCTTTATTTTGTGCGATACCGATATAAAGCAGGTTTTTATCCCGGCGAAACTCCAGTCCGGCAATGGGTTTAATCCCGCGTTCGTCACATTCCCGCATAAATTCCATGATGCCCGTAGAGTTATTGATATCGGTCAGCACCATTTGTGTAATGCCGCGCGCGGCCGCTTCCTCCACGAGACTTGGAATTGACATCGTACCATAACGAAGGCTGTATTGGGAATGGACGTTCAGGTACATGGCTTATAAATTTAGATCTATTGCCGAGGCCAACTTGATCGAACCAGGGCCAAAGCGGCGGCGTATTTTATCCATCGCCTGGCAAAGGCTGTATTGTTCTTCGGATTCGGAATAAAGATCGATCTGTTCAAAACCGCTGACCAGGCTCGAAAGGCGGACGCCGACCAAACGGATCAGCAAGCGTTTTTGATAGAGCTGCTTAAACAGTTCTTTGGTTTTGCTAATCAGCACACTGTCAAGCGCGGTGTAAGGTATTTTGGCCTGTTTGGTCACCGTCTCAAAGGTTGAATAACGAACCGTCACGGTAATACAGGCCGTTTGCTTTTTGTTTTGCCGTAATTCGAAGGCAAGATCCATGACCATTGAAGTCAGCAGGTGATTAATCGTTTCGACATCGATACTATCCTGGTTAAAAGTCGATTGCGTCCCGATCGTTTTGGCCTCCTGGTAAGGAATGACGGGTGAATCATCAATTCCTTTGGCTTTTGCAGCAGCCAGATACCATTCTTTCCCAAAATACTGGTCATGTATTCCGGGTGTACCTGAGCGAGTGTATGGATACGTTTAATACCCATATCGCTCAGCTTAATGAATGTTTTTTCCCCGAGGCCCGGTATTTTCCGGATGGATAAAGGATTCAGGAACGGCTGTACCCCAGGCTGCGCCACGCTGAGTTCTCCATTCGGTTTGCACTCGTTGGTTGCCATTTTTGAAACAGTCTTGTTCACTGACAAACCAAAAGATATCGGCAAGCCGGTTTCCCTGATCACTTTTGCCCGGATTTCCTTCGCGTATTTGAGTGTACCGTAATGCTTATCCATTCCGGTCATATCGATATAATGTTCGTCGATACTGGCTTTTTCCAATAACGGCACTTGTTCCTGAATGATCTCGGTGATCTCGTGGGATGCTTTTGAATATTCATCCATGTTGCCCCGTATCCAAATTCCGTGCGGACAAAGCCTGCGTGCCAAGCGCGCCGGCATTGCCGAATGTATCCCAAACTTACGGGCTTCATAGCTGCATGAGGCAACCACTCCACGGTCAGACAAACTGCCAATAATGACCGGCCGTCCCGCTAAACGTGGATCTTTACGGACCTCAACAGCTACAAAAAATGCATCCTGATCCATGTGGATTATTTGACGGTCGGCGCTCATATCTGTCTGCACTATTACATTTGTATAATTTAATTTCCGGTCAGCTTACGGTGTTTAGTTCCGTCGTGTCATCAACCGTAAGGGGAAACACTACAAAACTAATGCTAAAATTATTAGCATTTTGTAACTATTTGAATTTATTTTATTCTTCGTTTGTTTAAATGCTAAAACGCTGAAAACAAACGCGATTATTGCAAGGTTTAACGGGTAATGAAAAAGCGTGGGAAGGCCACTGCGGGACATTTGAAATATTAAACTACGTAAATGAGGGATATAGAGCCACCATTTGAGATCCGGTATAAAGGCAGCCTATCAAAAGTAACTGAAGCTGCGATCAAAAACCGGCGTGTTTTTCATATAAAGTTCAACGATGGAAACGCGCCGTTGACCATCACGGTTACACAGGATAAAAAAGAAGTCAAGTTCTGGACATCCATTCCGGAAGGCCGGCAGGAAGAGGCGGAAGAAGTTGGCAAGCTAATTGCCGTATATATCAGAGATAAAAAAATTAGGCCATATGTGTTATTACAACGGACAAAGAGTGACCCGAGCGGAGTATATTGAGTTGAAAGGCCTGAAAAACCGGTAAAAAACTATGATTTCCTAAATGTAGGGGTACATAATGGTTTTAACTATGCGCCCTGTGCGATATTAATCCCCACGGAAGACGGACGCGATTTCGATATCGTACAGGCCGAGTGGGGTTATGTTCCGGGTTATATCAAAACCCGTGCGGAAGCGAACATATTTCGTGCAAAGTATACCACGCTTAATTTCAAAGCCGAAAACCTTTTTGTCCGGGAAGACGGAAAACGTTCCATGTGGGCGGATGCCGCTGTAACCCGTCGCTGCTTAGTGCTGTCTACCGGGCTGGTTGAATCACGTCATATTCCGAAGATCGGAAAGAAAGGACAGGAATTGAAAGAGATGATCAAATACCCTTACCAGTAGGCGTTAAAGGACAGGAATATTTCTGGTTCCCCGGTCTTTACAATGAATGGTTTGACCCTGAAACCGGTAAATGGGTAACTACCGTCGCTTTTGGTGTTACACAAGCCAACGAAGTAATGAAGCAAATCCATAATTCTAAACTTCGCATGCCCAGTATTTTAACGGATGACCTCGCCTGGGAATGGATGATGACCCAACCGACCGAGGGAAAACTCACCCCCGCTAATGAGGCAAGGCTTTCCGAAATCGCCCTAACGCAGATACCATCGCGGTTGTTGGAAACCTGCACCATTGATAAGGATTACCGGCTTAGTGGTGAAGCGAAACCTGCGGATTACCCTGAACTCGCACCGCTTGACATGACATTTATAGATACCGAACAATTAGCATTTGATAACTGGCGTTTGCAGACGGTTTAACATTAGTTAATGACGCCATATTACCCCCTAAAAAACAATAACTTCCAGAAAACACAGAGCGGCCTCGGTAGAGCTGTATTGGGATTAATTTGCGAGGAGGTACCAACAGAATCAATAAACATGCAATTAAAACAGTCACGTGGCCATATTCGATATTAGAGAAAAGAATGACTTTAACGCGATATTTTATCATATTAAAGACCTTTCAGATCAGGCAAATATGAGTGTTGTGAAACAGACGCAATTGATTACGGCAGTTTGTGAGTTGATGTCGAATGCATTGAATTATGCAGGTCATGGCCAGGTAGATGTCTATCAAAATAAGATTACTGAAAAACAAGGAGTTACGGTTGTTATAACAGATACCGGACCAGGAATAGCTGATTTACCACTGGCTATGAAAGACGGGTTTTCTACCAAAAACACACTCGGAATAGGCCTACCTGGTGCCAAAAGACTCGCAGATGAATTTTGGATCGAATCTGTTATAAATCAGGGAACTTGTATCCGTATCACGAAATATGTCTGATAATCATTACAATAATTTAAAAAGGCGTTACCAACCGGTAACGCCTTTTCCGTGGCCTAATCATTACACATGAACTTTGGCTTTACGGGATTGCTTTTTTCAGGAGCATCCTCCGGCTTCTGCTCGCGTTGTTTTAAGGCTTTTCCGGTCTTTTGCCCCGGTTCCAGCAGCTCTTCCCGTTTGATCTTTTTCAGCTGATGATCGTATAGGTCAACCGTTTTAAACTGCGGGTTAGCCGCAATAAAATACTTTTTATCGCCGTCGGGACCAGCAACCGTAATTTGCTGGGCGTTACCTTTTTCAGGGAATACATTAATTCCTCCCCGGCTTTGGGATCTTCCAGTTCCTTGATGCCTTTACCGGCAATCACCTTCTCCGTGTCATAACCATAATTTTCATGGTAATGCCTGATCTTTTTATTGCCGTTCTCGGTCAGGTTCTTATCGTCCGGGGTTAGCCAGGCACGGTATTTCTGGCCTTCCGGGTTATATAACTGTTTGTGCACCGCACGGCCCTCCATCAGGTTAAAAGCCTCTTTGGCAGTGACGCCGCTGCCCTTGTTGATATAGAAGGTCTGATCGATGTTTTTGCAGGGTCATCCTTATGATTGATCGTTGCATCGTATTTATTAAAGAAATACATATCCTGATTGTCACCGGCTTTGAAGTGAAGCGTATAGTCCACTGTTTTCTGGTTAAACTCATGTTGTAATGCTAAGTTGAACTCAGGTTTTTTAGCGGCAATGGCCTTATCCAGTTCAGCATTAAGCGTATCGCCAAACCCCGTGGTTTAGCAGGCTTTTTTCAAAAAATTCAGCATTTTGCGTGTTCATAATTTAATAATTAAATGAAATAAACGGTTAATTAAAATGTATTGGCAGCTATTGTATTGACCGGCTGCTGCTGAACCGGGTTGATCGTTTTTAAACCATCTAAGTCCTTTTGCCCGATTTGCAGGTAAATATTTCTGTTCCCGTTGCGTTCGTAGACTTCAATATTTAATACCTGATCTTCCGATAACGAGAACCGGCGAAAAGCAAATATTTGAGCGGTTTCGTTACTTTTAAGGATCGCGGTATGATTTTTTAGTGTCTGATAAAGCGGAACAATCTCTTGTTCATGGGTCGCCATCCGCGCTACGGTTTTCAGGTCGCGGATATAGAAACGAATAAAATCGACTTCATACGTCAGATTAGACTGGTTTCGAATGTCCAGCCTGAAAAATACTCTGTTACCCGCAAGCGAGAGCTTGTTTACCCGAGCCTTTACTCCGCCGGTTTTTTTACGGTCAACCACGTCCTTTCGCTTACCCGATGCGAGTTCACCGGCAATTTCGCGGTAGCTGTATTCCGGGGCGTTTACCGCGCCGACAACCGGCACCTTTTCGCCGATGTCCAGCCGTTTGCCGGCCCGCCCGTAGGAATAAGCAACCGGGATATGATAGATCGTAGCCGTACTGAGCTCCTGCACGTTTAAACGCGCCGGTTGAAAATCCGGCTGGTGGCTCTTAAAGCAATGATGCCATTTCCTTTTTGGACTACATCAAGATCAGCAGGTAATTTTCCGATGATCTTCACAGCTGAATTGAAAAATAAGGCCGTTGTCCTGTCCCGGCTGATATAAGCCGTATCCTGCGCAAAGGAAACTGTTCCCCGTGCGGCAAGAATTAAAATGATGCTTAGCTTTTTCATGATGATTTTTTAATTGTCACGGTCATTACTGTCCTTTAAAAGGACCTGATAGCCCGCTTTCACTTTGACTTTGATCTGTTTCACTTTATGATTAAAAAGTCCTTTGGCAGCTTCGACTCCGGCGCTTGCCGCCTGAGCTCCTACGGATTGGTCCATGGATAAAAGCTGCATGGATTGCACGGCATCGCCCACGCCGTTTTTCGCTGCATCCCTGCCGATAGAGCCAGGCACATATAAGCCTTCCATGCCGTCGAGGTCATACACTGAAAGCGACACGGGAAGTATGTTGTTGAGGTAGCGGATACTGGCGATCTTAATCTCCAGCCGTTCGTTATTTAAGGCGCAGGTACCATAAACAAAACTGCCTTTTGGAATCAGCTTGCCATTGATATAAACACCATCCAATAGCCGTAACTTGATCACGGCACCACTAACCAGGGGTCTGATCTTCGTGCACCACGGCCTGGATGGTATTTCCCGCTGTTTCCGTGGGTTTTGCCTGGTGTTTTCTGTTTTTACCATCACCCTTAGCTGAAGCGTAGCTGGCCCGGAAATTACCCGGCTGGGAATTTTCGTCGTCAGCTTCAGCGGCTGCCATTACGGGATACACCCGGCCATGATTTTTCAAAGACTGGCTTCGCAGCCTGCTGTTCGCATTGCCCGGATTTTGCAGGTCATTGATCTGTTGCAGCATTTGTGTCAGCTGCTTCATTTCAGGGTCGCTGTTACTGCCATTACTGTTCATCGCTTTCATCATCAGTTCCAGCCGTTTGACATCTGCGTTGGACTGCTGCGCAGCTGAACCGCCGCCATAGCTTGCCGGTTCGGGCTGACTGATCTGCTGGTTGATCGCGGCCAGTTTCGCCTGGATCTTCGCTTCGTTCACGTCGGCTGTTGTCGGGCCGCCGGTAAGGTTTGCGGTAGAGCGCTGCGTGATAGAATCCGGATGACCGGCTTTGGCGGCATCCAGCCCCATTGATCTTACGAAACTCTCACTCACGCCGCTCCCGGCAGTATGGGCAGAATCAGACTTAACGGTTTGGTAAACTCCCATCTTGTCCTGGCTCTTCTGGTCTTTGAACTGCGCCCGGGGCAAGGTTGCGTTTAAGCCCGGTGCCGTTGTTGTTTGCTGGGCAGAGGCGCTTTGTTTACCACCTCCCAAAGCCCAGAAGGCCATGGTTAAAAAAGGCAGGATGAGTAAGGGCATGATGAGTAAAAATTTGCGTTCCCGCAGGAATTCGGGCGTATGCTGCGGCAATTGCCCGGTTTTTAATGTAGCATTCATGATTACTTTCTTTTGGTTAATGAATCTGTTAATTGACGCTTGGATAGCTGCGGTTTAGGCGTATCGGAAGCCTGCCCGATATGGGCCGAGCTGTAGTTTTGCGATAATTTAGGAATGGTATAAGAAGGATAAAACAAACCGCCGATCAGGACGGCAGCTATTAAACTCCCGAAAATAATGACAACCCGTTTTTTTTGATTGATGGAAAAGGCGTTGAACCACCGGTTCAGCCTTCCTGAAATCTGCCGCTGAAACTTCACAATTTTCCGTGCCAATGAAGCGGCGAGCCTATCGTTGTCCGCACCGGACGTTTTATTTTTGAATAAGTTCATAGCCTTTAGTGTTGAATGGTGGTGTCGCGGTTAGCTAAGGTTTCCCAATGAAGGATCAAAAATCCATGCGGGTTATTATCCGACCGGGTTACATTGCGCAAATAGCCTTGCGTGATCAGGCTCCGGTTCACGGTTGAAGTGGAACGGATCAGCTTTTCGGTAGCATAGCATTTAAAGTAATAGGGATACTGGTTAATATCCAGCTGAATACTGTCAACCGTTACCTGCTGGCTGATATTTCCTGAGATCAGGTTGTTGTAATAACTTTTTTCCTTCAAGTCATTATACTGATTTTTGGCGCTCTCGTCGGCGAGGTATAATGCCTTGCCGATGTTGCCGTCAATTACCTTTTCGTCCGGATCCAGCGTAAAGAAATAATGATGGAACATCCGGATATGGTCCCCGGCTTCCACGGGGATGTTATCTTTCCGGTCTGCCGCAAAGGCTTCCAGCGCTTTGCCGTTCGCCGATATAAATATGGCTACCGGCGATATTAGCTGCCCGGTAGCTTTTATACAGCGCAAAGCAGGAAATAATGGTACAGGCCGTTATCAGTAAATAGCTAAAAAGCTTGATATGCCTGAACGCTGTTTCGATGTTTTTGAGATGTGTGAACATGATCTTAAGATTTAATATCAATAATTAAGCTTGTTGGGGATCGATTTTGGAGGCCCTTTGGTTATTCGGATTGCTGCCTTTATCCTCGAAATAAGGTTTGGATACGGCGCTGTCGGCCATGCTCTGGCTGGTATTTGACCGCTGATTTCCAAAGGCGTCGGCCACCATACTGCTGCCTGAACCAGCTGCACCAACTACGGACTGGCTGGTGCTGCTGACCATACTGTTCACCTTTTGGAGTAAGCCATTCCCGCCACCCGCGTTGACGATATAATTGGCGACGCTTGGCACGGTGAAATAGCCGATAATGCCAATGATCAAAAAATAAGGTAAGCCGTATCGGTTGAACTGAAGAAGGTATCGCCCGCGCTTTGCACCTGGCTGATGTCCAGTTTAAGCATATTTTCCTGCACCTTGCCGATGATCGCACCAAAGATATTTGCCACCGGCAGCCACAGAAAAACGTTGATGTATTTGGCCAGCCACACCGTCAGCGTGTGTTGAAAACCGTCAAATACCGCCAGCCAAAAACAATGGGCCCCAGTATAGCGAGGATGATCAGGTAGAAGGTGCGGATAGTATTGATACACAAAGCAGCCGCTTCATACAAGACCTGCAATATCTCCGACATCCACTGTTTGATCGAGTTACGAAAATTGTAGGAAGCCTTGGCCATTGCGAATTTCATGTCATTGCCAATGCCAGATATTATATTTTCATTTTTATGCTGTCGATCGTCCGGATGCGTGTACTTGTACCATTTATCGCGGTCCCCGGCACCATTATCGCCAACATACATCTGCCAGATTCTGTCTTCTCGACCGCTGCGTCTTTGGCTTTGAGCAAGGCTGCAATAGCGGCATCTGAATTCTGCACCATTCCGCCGGTGGCGGTAACGGTTGGCGACATGATCCCGTTGATGACGGCAATTACGGTCGGGAAAAGTAAGATGGCCAAACCTAAGCCAAACGGCCGCATAAGCGGATAAAAATCAATCGGTTCAGCGCTGGCGATCTGGCGCCATACCCGGCTGCCGATATACCATAATGCTCCAAATCCGGCGATGGCCCGGCCGACGCCGATCAACTGGCTGCACATCGGCAACATATCGTTATAGACGCTATTTAGCGTACCCTGCAAGCCCCGGATATCCGTTGCGAGTCCATCCGCTTTGGAAAATAATGGGAAAGCTATCCCCGTTACCGCAAAAATTGCGGTTAAAAAAATCTTCTTTTTCATCGTATTTGGGATTAGTTGTTTATGCCATAAAGCTGCCTGAGCGTTTGAGTGTCGCCTTTGTCCCCGGGTCCGCTGAATGCTCAGTAGAATACCCTGCCGGTTAAAATACCGGAGGAACTGGAGTTTATCCGAACTGCTCGCATAGATCCGGTCGATAGCCCGCAACCGTTCGTCATCGGTCATGCGCAACTTGCCGGCCGTCAGCACATTGGTCAGTTCGTCCAAATTTTGAAGGCTCTGGCTGATGAGCTGAGTGTAGACCTCACTCATATAACTTAACTCATTCGCATTGAAGGTGCCGCTTTGCCGGAACCGGGTATAAGCCGTTTTGTATTCGCTCACCAGACTCGCCTGCTGGGTTAGGATCTCGGCTACCCGTCCGTAATTCTTCACCGCCGGATTGATGGAAAACAAACCATTCAGGTAGACGCTGTGCAGATCAAAGTTACCTTTGGACAATTGAGAAATGCTGCCGTAACCCTGTTGATAAATCTGATACCCCGTTTTCATGTCACTCAAAATCCCTTTCAGCTGGGTAAGTTTTTCAATATCCAGTATCAATTGCTGCATTTCCTGTGCCTGTGCCCGGCTCTGTTGCGGTTTGATCAAACTGCCGGCAAGAACCACCGGAACACGATATATCTCCATTGCTTTTTCATCCTGTAATACTATTTAATGCTGAATAATTTCTTTTCTGTTGAAACATTGGAACGATCTTTCGCCCGCTGTACCGCGTAGACTTTGACCTGCCGGAAAATACCGAGGCAAACCAGTAATTACTTTGCATAGCTATATGGATAACCCCGATACGCCTGAACCTTTCCTCATCGCTCATTTGAAGTTTGTTATCCGCTACTACATTTTGCAAGTCCATTAGTTGCTCATCGCAATCCTGATACAGCGCATTTTTTACCTGTATGATATACTGCTGCTCGTCAGCCGTAAGATTGGCTGTTTTATCCGGGTTACCCATCCGGCTTAGAATATCCTTTTGCCATTGTAAAATGTCGCCGACCGCCTTGTTGTCTTTGATGGCCGGGTTAACCGTTTGCAGTTGCGTATAGTAAGTCCGGTGCAACGCGTTTTCTAATGATAATGATCCGGTAATTGAACCTAAACCATTGTGCGCGATGTTGTTCCCCGCCCGGTAATACGCTGCATACACCTGCAAAGCGGCGATCTGCTGCAACAGGTATTTCTTTTGCGTGCTTTTTTGCCGGAACCATTCGGCAAACGTTTGCGCTTTAACAGTCGTAGCGACTATAGAAGCTGCAAAAGTTAGCATGGTCAATGCAAGCAGTTTTTGCTTTTTTGCTTCGGATTTCCCGGGCCTGTCCTTTGATTTGATCAATTGATTCCATAAAGCTTTTTGATTGACTGGTTATCGCTTAAATCCTTACTCCGGGCGAGACTTAACTGAATCCCCCGGTTATTGAACTGGTGCAGGTCGTCATAATTCTCATCCAGACGGTCACTCGCTTTGTTAATTAACTCCGTGCGCTGCTCGTCGGTCATCTGCGTTTTAGCAGGGCTTACCACCAGCATGATCTCATCCGGTTTTTAACGCTGGCATCCAAAATCCCGGCGTAAACCTGCTGCATATAATTCAACTCCTGCGGGTTGAAATGGCTGTCCTGCCTGAACAAAGTCCAGGCGCGTTTATATTCACTGACCAAAGCAGCCTGTTTAAGCGTGATCTCTTTGATCCGCTGATAATTGGCGATGATCGATTTGATCTTCCCTAATTCCATATAGTAGTTGCTGTACAAAGTCCTTTGCTGTGCTGTCCAGCCGGATATCTCCGTCAGCCGGGTCTTTGACATCTCGTTTTCGATCACTTTTTGAGCGTTTTGCAACCAGATCGTTTTGTTCTGCATCCGCTGCACTTTCAGATCAATAGCTTTGATCACCTTGGTGACGGTAAGCTTGATGACCTCGCCAATCACGAACTGCGCCCTAACCTGTTTTACCGGAGCGGCGATGATGACGAAGCTGATCAGCAATACCCAATAGATCCTGTAATTTTTCATAAAATCCCCTTTCCTTCAAAGCGAACATTCCGCCTCTAAATTCCCTACTTAATCTTCCTGTACTTTGAGCCGAATTGTAAGGCCGACTCTTCCGGTAGCCAGTATATTTGCCGTCCGAATGCTGTTTCCTGTAAAACCATTTTTTTAGCGTCATAGGAAGCTATCCATTCCTCCTGTTTGTATTCTCTCGGCAGTAATTTGCCGTCCCTAAGCCGGTTGAAACCGAAGTTCTTTTTATTTGGTACATGCCTTCACCCGACCCGAAAACAGAAATGATCAGGGTATCGTCGGAAGTACCATATTCATCTTTAAGACTGGTGACATAAGTGCCTGTGAACCGTTGTTCATTTTGTCTGCCACATCCGCTGATCACGACCAACGCTATGGGTATGATCTTAAATAATCTTGAAATTTTCATGATATTGAGTTTATGTTAAGCTGCTTTTTCTAATTCTTCCCTGACAATAGCCGCGATGGCCAGCCGGACACTGCCGAGTTTTTTGGTATAGGCCTGAACTTTCGCTTTTTCAGCTGACTCCGTGGTGTAGGTCCAGTATTCTTCCCGGCTCACTTCGGTACGGTAAACTTTGGAGAGCTGCCCGTTCAGGCTGATGAAAACTTCCTTGTATTTCAGGTTTTCATCGTTGTTGCGGTTCATGCTCATGATCAATGCCGTTTCCTTGTCGGTGATCCCCAACAGCTGCTGTATTTTTGGAAAATCGTTCTGGTACTTCCGCTGGTCCAGCAGGATCTTGCAGTCGCTGTTATTGATGATCGCCTGCTTGACCACCGGTGAACTGATGATGTCTTCGATGTCCTGGGTGACTACCAGCGCCTCACCGAAATATTTGCGGACCGTTTTGAAGAGGTACTTGATATATTCGGCCATGCCTTCCCCGGCAATCGCTTTCCGGCTTCCTCGATCAGGATCATTTTACGGGTGTCTTTACTGAGCTTGCGCATTTTGGAAACGAAGGTCTCCATGATGATCAGCGTAACGACGGGGAATAAAATCGGGTGATCCTTGATATTGTCCAGTTCGAAGACGATAAAGCGCCTTTGCAACAAGTCGAGATTTTCCACGGCATTCAGCAGGTAGGCATATTCACCACCCTTATAATAGGGCTTCAGTACAAACAGCATATTATCAATATCAAAACGGATATCTTTTACCTTCGACTGTTTCATCGTTTCATAAAAGTCACCGTTCAAAAATTCATAGAAGCTGTCGAAGCAGGGAAATATTCCCGGTTCTTTTTTCAGTTTCTCATAGTAATGATATAAAGCATCGGATATCGCTACGTATTCCGACCGCTGTACGCCTTCGTCTTCTTTTTTCCAAAGTGCGAGGATCATGGCTTTGATGCTTTCCTTTTTCTCCGTATCCAGATAATCTCCGTCCGGGATATAGAACGGATTGAAACTGATCGGCTCGTCTTCGGTATAAGTAAAATAATAGCCGCCGACAAATTCGCATAAGCCACGGTAACTATGGCCGACATCAACAATAACCACGTGAGCGCCCTGTTCAAAATAACTGCGCAGCATGTGATTGGTAAAAAAGATTTGCCGCTGCCGGAAGGACCTAAAATAAACTTATTGCGGTTTGTCGTAATCCCCACGGTCATCGGGTCATCGCTGATATCGACGTGTACCGGTTTCCCGGATAAGCGGTCACCCAAGCGGATTCCACAAGGGCTGATACTGGATTGGTAATTTGTTTCGTGTTCAGGAAACAGGTCGCCTGCTCGACAAACGTATCAAACGTATCATTCATCGGAAAGGCCGCTTCATTGCCCGGCAGACCTGCCCACCAGATCTGCGCCGCCCCATCTGTTTCCTGTTTAGGCTGCGCATCCAGTTGTGCCAGTGCCGAACTCACCCTGTTTTTCAGGTTCTTTAAATCCGCCGGATCATCCGTCCAGGCCAGTATATTAAAATGGGCCTTAACCGGCAGGCGTTGCTGGCTGATGGCTTCATTCAGGAAGTCTGGGTGGCATCCCGGCCGATGGCATTTTCCCGCGAATAGGCCGACAGCGATTGTAAGCGGAGCTTCTTTGCTTCCAGTTTCTTGATGGTTTGCTGACTGTCACCTATGAAAATATACTGATTGTAGATATGATTACATTTCAACAACGTACCAATGGGTGTTGCAAACCCGGTACTGAATTTTGTTTTATCTGTACTGTATTTGTCGTAAGTGATCCGTGGCCCGCAAAGCGGCGGCAGGTCTTCGGCATCGCTTAGGGTATACAACTGGCAATGACTGTCGCCGATCCTGATCTCGTCATGAATGTGGATGTCTTTCAGCACCGGGGCTTCTGCTTGATTCAGCAGGAAGCAATACTGTTCCAACACCCACGGCCGCTGTAAAGTCCCGGCAAGTTCATCATCATTCAGCACGGAAAGAGTAATCAATCCGCTATCCTCCAATACCCTTACAAACTGGCCCGCGCTATCCATAAAATCCCGGAAGAGCTCATCGCAGGTTGTTTGCGCCGGCACGATACGTTTACGCATCAGTGAGCTTACCGCGCTGGAATACTGTTTAAACTTAGCCGGTTTCTTGGTTAAATAAATGTGGCAATGATGATGCAGAAATGCGCGCTCATGAAAATAGCGTTCACTGGCATGGGCTAAAAATGTTTTAACCTGCTGGTGGCCGTCTTTAGCGAATACCGCTTCATACTGATCATTGACAAACCAATCCTGTTTATGAAAGACTGTGTTTTTGGGCAGCAGTTTCAATGCCTTGACGAGCACTTCATGAAAGGCAAGGTACTCGTCATTGGACAGCGTAAAAACTTCAGGCAGGATCACTTTGTAACCAATAGTCAGATCCCCCTGCGCCGAAACCATGGCGTCATGCTCAACCTTGTATACGGGGAACACTTGTTCTGCTTTGCTATAGGATGCCATATTTAATGTTTTAATCGTAAGAATAATTTGCGTGTGCTGAATTTCAAATGATTCGGCAGGTAACCCTTGGCCGCCTTTTTCATCAGTCCGTGTTCACCGTATTTGTGGTTGAGGCGAAATACCTGATAGAATAATCCGCTACCCGGGCTGATAATGATCAGGATGCAGGCCATGACCGGTACCCCAAGAATATACATGACGGCGAAGCTGATGAGCAGTAATACCAGGCCGGCCGCGAGGTAGCCGATATACTGTGCTTTTAACCCTTTAAATTCTATGGGTTTATTGATGCCTTTGTTGATCTGGTACAGTGCCATGGTCAAAACTTGTTAAACTCCGAAAAATGATTTCAAGACTGTTGCTACTACGACCCGAGGAAAATGCAGCTGCCAAACCAACTTGAAGCAATTTTACCGGTATCGTGTTCACCGTCATTCCATTTCTTAAATACCTTGATTGCGCCGACAAGTCCCATGATGGCACCTATCGCGTACATCAGGCTGGTGCCGGTAGAGAAATAGCTTTTCACACGGGTGGTAGCGGAAGTAATACCGGAATTGCCATCCACGGGCATAAAGCGTCAAACTGAACAACACCATGATCAGGGTGGTCACTAATTGTCTGAATAAGTTTCCTGTCCGTAGCAGGAAGTTTGATCTTTGAGCTTTCATAATGATTGAAATTTTATGGTTAATGAATATTTAGTTATGCGCGATTACTTTGCAAGTCAGCCAGCGTAACCGGAAATACTAACTTTTCTTTCGAGAGCGCGACTACGCGGTCAAAGACTGGGGCCAGATCTAAATCCGTATTAAACCGCTGGTAAGAACCGATCAGGATATGCAGCAGCGTCAAAAACTCCTGCTTATTGTCGATGTCTTTAAATGCTTCTACCAGCTCAGCCGTTTCCCGGATCAGGTCAACGGACGATCCATCAGCTGGCGGTGCCTGAGTTAAATCAGAGGACATAAATTCAGGATCATCGGGCACCGTTTCTGAAAACATAAGGTTCTGCGTATCGCTCACACTCACGCCGTTATCCGGCACGGCTTCACCCATCACGCTGAACGTAGAGGAGCTGATTCCTGAAACAAGTTCAGGCGCAGCCTGTTTACCTTTAAAAAAGCAGCGATTTCGGTCTGATAATAGCGAAGGACTACATACAGGTAGTAAGTGACGGTGAGTATAACAACGGCAGCAAGGTAGTGCTGCCGGGAAATTGAAGACAACATAAGCTTTAATTTAAAAACCACCGCACCATGCGGTAATTCTGAAAGCAAGGTTGGGGTACTTAAAATAAGTTTTTCATACCTATCACAGGAGGTAGGTGTTTTTTTCTATTATTTGAATTCCATGCGCTGCTGTACACGGAATTCCTTTTCAAAACCCTCCTCAATTTTTCGCAGCAAGGCCATTTTAAGTTTATCCAAAAAAACGGTCTTATCCTTTTTTCGGTTGGTTATGTCGGTATATTTATGGTAATAAGAACCCAGATCAATCTGAAAAGATCGCTGAAAAAATCGATCACCGGCCTTAGCGCGACCTGACCGTTATTAAATACCCCGAGCGCTACCAGCGCGTAGATAAGTTCGACCAGGTCCGTTTTGTTATACGTCCAGAGCAGTTCCGGGTCAATTTCGTTTTCTGTCCCAAGCGGTTGTTCGGTATCCAATCTCAGCAGTTCCATGTTGAGGTAATCACGGAATTTCTCATTGGCCATAAGCTTGGATAATTTATAATCATGCGTAGTAGAATACATTTCGTCCTCTTCAAAGTCTTCCAATTCGATATGCACGTCAAAATCGCCGCGCGTAAAATATTTCTGGTCCATATCCGATGTTCCCGCCCGGTAATATTGGTAAAATGATTGGTTGTGGTCAAAAAAGCGTTTCAGGTCTGCCAGTTCGTAGCTGATATATTCCCTGACCACGGCTTCGCCGCCAAAGGGCTTGTGCATCAGGTAATTATAGACATTGATGAAATAAATGTACTTGCTGTAAAATAGAGGCTTGATCTCTTTAAAAAGGTGATCTCTTCTTCGGTATTCTCGAAGGCGTAACTGGCGATGTAGTTCTTTAATTTCGCCATCGCTTTTTTACACTTTAATCGATTCTTTCAACTGATCCGTCTGCGAGCCGCCGTTCAGCGTGATTTCATTCAACTGATTCTCCATAGCAGCAGCAATCCGGTCGGCGAAATTTTTCATAGCGGATAGGTTTAGGCGTTAGTTATCTTAACTTTTTGATCGGCATCCGCGAAGGCATTCAGCACCTTGTCCAAATGCGCGCGGGTATGGGTGGCCATGACATTCATCCTGATCTGGCATTCTTGCGGGACACCGCCGGATACATGATCGGATTGGTATATACGCCGGCACGCAATAAAAGCTTGCCTGCTTCCAGTGTTTTCGGGATCTCGCCGACTTTTACCGGGATGACCGCTGAAGCTGTCGTGCCTACGTCGAAACCAAGACCGATCAGGCCATTTTTCAGGTAGGTGATATTTTCCCAAAGCCGGTCTTTCCACTGCGGCTCCTCGTCAACCAGTTCAATCGCCCGGATGATCCCGGTGATCGCCGGCGTGGCGGTGGTGGAGAACAGGTGCTGTTTGGATTGATATTTCAGGAAGTTGATGAGTTCCCGCGACCCGATGACATAGCCGCCGATATTGCCCAGCGCTTTACTGAATGTCCCGGTTATGATGTCCACCGGTCAAAGAGGTCGTACATTTCGATCACGCCCCGGCCGGTATCGCCAACCACGCCGATTCCGTGCGCGTCGTCCACAACAAGGTAGGCCCCATAATGATGAGTGATCTCGGCGATCCGGTCCAGCATGGCGATATCCCCGTCTGGCTGTAAACGCCATCAACGATAACAAATTTTGTCCGGTAGGCATCTTTCGCCTTGGCGGGATTTGTTCGGTGTTCGAGGTTATTGTGCAGGAACTGTTTGGTATTGGTCTTCAGGCAACCTTCATACACGCTGGCGTGTACGGCCATATCAATGATCGCCGAGGTCCTGTTCATGCAACAGGCATTGCAGGGTTGCACTATTCGCTGTATAGCCGGTGGTATACAGGATCGCCTCTGGCCGCGGTAAAAAGCTGCGATCTTCTTTTCCAGCATTTCATGATAGCTAAAATGACCGCCGATTGCCGGTGAAGCGCCTGAACCGGTCCCGAACTGCTCTATACCTTTTATCACCGCGGTTTTGATAGTCGGATGCTGGCTGAAACCGAGATAATCGTTTGACACCAGGCAGACCGACCTGGTCGGGGCCGTGTCGCCGGGGAGCATCAGGTCCATTTCCGGACCGACCGGACTACGGGATTCAATGCGATAGTTCAGGTGCCCGTTACTTTGGAGGAAATCAAGGTAGTACTGGAATTCTCCGGCGGTCTGAAAAGCATCTGGCCGGGTATATTTTCAAAATCCTTGAAGCTGGCTTTGGTAAGATCAATAAGCATAGGTGATAGATTTAGACTTTAAACCTAACCTATAAAAAATGCAAAAGTGGTGACATGCAAATTATTCTTAACAATTAAGAAATAATTATTTCATCTGCCTGATGTCACCACGACCGGAAATAAAACCACTTTAATTTGCCGAATTCGCTATTGCGGGGATTTAAACCTAATGAGGGAGGTCTGCCAAGCATCCGCAGTTGTCAATATATTAACTTAAAGTTATGGGCGCTGAATCGCTGATTTCCTATTTATCCACCATGGTCCGGCTTACCGAGAACTACCGGGAGGCCCTGCTGACTTCCGCTAAAAATGAGATCTACCAGCCACATCAGATCATCCATGCGGACGGTCAGCGCGAAAACAGGTTGTGGTTTCTCGAACAGGGGTTTGTCCGCAGCTATTATTTCGATCACACGGGCAGGGAACATACGCTGGCATTTTACGATAACAAAGAACTGGTTTTTCCTATGAAGGTTTCTGGAATGAACCTTCAGACCGCTACCTCGAAGCGTTACAACCGTCGGTATTAGTTTCCCTGACTTATACGGAACTCCGGGGAACACCTGCTGCTATTTAGTGAAGCTGTTGTCCTGAAGAATATTTTTGTGCGGCAATACGAACACCGGGAACGCTTCCGGAAAAGGTTACTGACACGGAAAGCCGACGAGCGTTACCGGCAAACAAGAAAACTTCAGCCGGAACTGTTCCGGAAAGCCTCTGTGCGGCTGATCGCCAGCTACCTGAATATGACCCGCGAAAACCTCAGCAGGTTGATGGCGAAGAACCTATAGTCTCTTCCAAAAATTGTAAAATTCTTCCCTAAAAGCGGTGATTTAGATCACACCCGTGTCCATGAGCTTCACTATAATTTTATCTCATCATTTACCATTATGAGATATAGCCCAATACTTACTATTGCAGCATCGTTGCTGATCTTTCTGTTCGTTTACGCCGCGCTTAGCAAATTGGCCGATTTTAGTCTTTTCAAGGCAGAACTGGCAAGGCAGGTATTGCCAGTACCAATGAAGGCCATATTGGCTGGACGCTGCCGGAAGCGGAATTGCTGACCGCCACCGCGCTTTATTTCAGGCCTACCCGTTATTGGGGTTCTGCCTTGCCTTTATCCTGATGGCGGCTTTTACCATTTATACCGGCTTTGGCCGTATTCCATTTTTCCCACTGGTTCCCTGCTCCTGCGGTGGAGTGGTCCGTAAAATGAGCTGGCGCTTGCATTTGGTGTTCAACGTTTTCTTTTTGCTGTTGAGTAGTTTGGGGATTTACACGGAGAGAAAGGCAAAGCGGCAATAAGCGATCTACCAGGCAATCATCGGGGACAAGGCATCTGGTGAATGCGCAGGAAAAGCCGAAACCTGTAAAGTGCAGGCAGTTAAATTGATCATCTTTAAAGTTTTTGGTGCTTTTTGATGTAACAAAGCACTTTTAAAATGAAAAGCTTTTTAATTCCTACAGCCGCAATCGTATTAGCAATTGCGGCAAGTGCATTTACCAATACCCATAAATACACTACTTACTTCTATCGTTATACTTCCAGTTCCGGCCCGGAGGAGCTGATATTCAAAATATCAGTAATTACGTTCGCCAGGATCTGACCTGCGAGGATAGCGCCAATGTCTGCGGCGTATATCTCCCAACTGATAAGCCAACCGGTCAACAACCGGTGGCCAGCGGAAATTTAATGCTGAACAATCCGCAT
>NZ_JABFCR010000014.1:0-41567 GCF_013087555.1 Mucilaginibacter humi | reverse complement strand
AAGGGCACCTATATTGGTAGGAGGATTCCCTCCTGCAGATAACGTCATGTTACAATTAGTAAGGATGTTGAGCGTACCTGTTCCAAAATTTACACCAGTTCGGGTATCAGTAACTATATTACCACTCCAGTTAATTGTAGGAGAACCACTAAATAATACAGTCCCACCATTTGCAAACGAAGGGAAAATACTTGCTCCTGCTGTTACTGTAAAAGTTCCAGTACTTGACACTTTTGTAAGTTTACCCTGAATGTTTAAATCACCTACATTAACGTTATAAACATCTAATTCTAATTGCGCCTTACTTTCTACTGTTAATAATCCATTACAAGTTAAGTCAGCGCCTAACCAGTTATAGCTTTCAGTGGCTATATTTAAGCTATAATAATTGACCGGAGGTATAACGAAAGATGTTTTCGAACTATATCTGATTATACTACTGGCTGAGCTGTTGCCAGCTAAAAACGTATTAAACCAATTAGCATTACCTCCTATATCTATTAGCTGACCACCCCGGAACTACCATTAGATAAGTCAAAAACCCCATCACATTGTACATTACCTGTAATAAATATGGTTACCTGATTACCTAAATTAGTTGTTCTGTAAGCTCCATTTTTCGATATATATAAGTTATGTATCGTATTTCCAACAATAGAAGATCTTGAAATACTGGGGGCATTAGGATTATTGGTATAATCAAAAGTTATATCGTGATCTATATGCACATCATCACCCGGCTGAGGATATGTATATTTTTTACATCCGTTGCCACGCCATATGTTTTTATCAAACCAGTTGCCATCCTTAACAGTGTACCGGGTATTAAACTTCCTGAACATAGAAATATGGGTTGGAGATGTAGTTACGTAAATCATTTTTAGAAACTTCTTTTTTAACCGTTACATAGATATCAGCAGTTAATGCCGCTAAGTTTCTGACATAAATTGATACACCACTTTCAAGTATAATGGCCCTGTTACCGGCTAAATCCAGGTCAAACAACAATGGTGCAAGGCCTGCTAATGAAGCAAGCGACACACTACCATTATTACCGGCACTTGCGGGTAATTGAATTTGCACACGGTTATTTTCAACTGTAGAATTAGAACCCGTTGCACAAATAATGATATCAAAATTTCGTGTTACAGTTTCTTTACTCCTAAAAAGCACATCCATTACTATACTTGCATGACTATCTCCAGTACATATCAAAGTATCTGTATTTATACTAAGTCCTGATGCTAATTTTGTAGCCGGATATGTGCCTGTTAACGTGGCAAATGAGGTTGTATTTGATAAACTATCCATTATAATATTGATTGATAAAAGTTATAAGCTATTTTTTTGAGCCGTCTTCGCCTGTAGCGCCGGTTGGCCCGGTTGCGCCTGTAGGCCCTGTTGCTCCGGTTGGTCCTGTTGGGCCAGTTGGTCCTGTTGCGCCCACCAGTGATGCTATAAAATCGGCTTCCGTGCCGGTGTTCCCCGGGTCCAGCCATATCTGGTAGGCGCTGTCGCCATCGGCGCCCGCAGCTCCGGTGTCACCGTCGTCGCCTTTATCACCTTTTGGGCCGGTAGCCCCGGCGATTCCAGTCGCCCCGGTGTTACCAGTGTCACCCTTGTCGCCTTTTGGCCCGGTTGCGCCTGTTGCGCCAGTATCACCTTTTTCGCCCGTTGGCCCTGTTAAGGGTGTTCCGGTTCCCCAATCCCCTGCTGTCTTTGGCCCAAAAAGAGTATAATTACTGGTATTGATATAAAAATCCCCGTTTACCCCAGTGCTTAGGTTGGATGGGTTAATGGCATTATTTAAAATGGTAAATCCATTAGTACCGTTTGTGCCATTTATTCCTGCTGCCCCTTGTGGCCCTTGCGGACCGGTTTGCATCGAGAAAGCCTGGCTCCACGAGCCAGCGGCTTTTTTGTAAAAAATGCCGGAGCCTGTATCAATATAGGTATCGTTATTGCTGCCGGTTAAGGTGCCCGGTATACCTAACCCATATAGTACTGTTCCATCGGTTAATGAACTTACAACTGGCAGCGTGTAAACAATAGTCCATGTGCCGGATATTTTTGAGCGAACGCCCCGGCCGTAGTATTAATAAACACATCGCCATTCTTCCCAATTGTATTTTGGGGTAGGGCGGTGCCAAAGCTGATGTTTGCGCCAACTATTAAATTGGCAGATAAAAATTGTAATAAGGTAGAGAATGCGAACTTATAATCAATACCACCACTAACCAATATAGAAACGTCGCTTTGATTAATGGAAGTGGCTACGGTTAGTTCAGTTATTTTTTTGTCTGACATTAGAGTTCTGTAAGAGGTAAATAATTAGTTTGATCATAACTGCCGCCCGAATAATTAAACTCATTTTTATCAATACTGCGGATACGGGGACCTGGTTGACGTGCAGTTTTACTCCTGGCGCTAAATCGCCATAACGGGAAATCAGCACGATGATCCCATAAAAACTTTTCTACCTCGTTAGCATGGGCATTAGCAACACTGCGCTGTTGCTGCACCAGTTTGGTGATGTATTGAGGGGTCACAGCATCGCTATTGTCATGATGTTTAATTATCGGGCCGCTTGACGTGTAACGTATTGCGTCTGCCTCAATAAACCTGGCGAAAGCAAAGTAGAGCAAGGTTGGTAACAAACCTTCATAAAGTACAATATGACCGTTCTTATCCAGATATTCGCTGCCGTTTAGCAGGTCTTTATAATATTGTGGTGCATCCGTTTTTATCGTGCCATCTTGATTGAATTGTTTTATGAAGTCATAATACAGCGCATAACCTAAAAATGGTTTCAGGTCGAGATCCTGCGCTTTATTGACAAATACTTTAAGGCGTTCTGGTTTTATGTTTACAGATATATCCTCGTATCGTTGAAAAGTGTTTTGGTCAATTAAAATTGGGTTCATAAGTACATTAGTTTAAAGTTTCAGACGATACCATCTCTTCTGCTTCATGCTTTTTAAAACCGTAAGCGTAAGTAAGAATGGCTACTTTATTTATAGTGGGTAAGTTGGATAACAATAGCTGGTTAATGCTCGAACCGGCAATTATACCAAGGCTATCATCAGCAACCGTAGCTGGAACCGGAATTATATTCCAATTAGCAGAAGGATTAATGTCGGTGTAAAAATTACTGAAGATTTCTGCAAATGTTTCTGCTATTTCCAGCCTGTCTGCTGCGGTATTATCATTAAACTCGCGTATAGCTTCCTTTTTTCGCTACCATTACTTAATCCTGATACTTTTTCGGCGTTGATCAATTCTTTGGGTACTGAGAATCCTTTGATGATACGCGCCTCTACTGATCGCTCGGTAGTTTCAAAAAGCTTATCATTATTTTGGATAGCATAGGGTTGAAACTCTGGTTTTTGGCTCTCATCCTCATATTCAATTACGATTATCTTCTGCGCACTTTTAGCCCCCCGAAAGCACCCGGGTCTTTCTCTAATTGTGATGGCTGGTTACTTAAAGTTTGTTCGCCACTATCGGGTTTGATATTATCAGCTTCTTCACGGCGCGATTGCATAAATAACATTGTTGAAGGGAGGAAGCCGGTAGTAACCTCGCGGTTATTAAAGATTTTTATGCCTGCTTCGGTTTCAAAATCTTCCCAAACACTGTCGGCTTCAATTAATGGATAATCGTCAACTTCTGGATTGAAATAAAATAACTGACCTTTATAATTCCCCCAACCTCCGGCTTGTGCAACTTGCTGTTTTATAGCTTCGGGATCGGGGTTGTATTTATCAAGGAAAGTAAGTTTGCTGCGCATTATATTTTTCCACGTTTTGCGCCCCCAGTCGTTATAAAGTGCAAACTTATTTGCTGTATCAGGGCAGTCGGTATCACCCATCCGGATATCCTCAAACTTCACATAGTTTACCGAGGCTATTTTGTAGTTGGCATTATAGTTTAAATGAATCCCAAAACCGGTAAAGAGTGCTTTATCTGTAGCAATAGCCTTTAAAAGCCCGGCAATAGTTAACCCTTTTTGGTTGATGATTTGTTTACCCAGATCCTTTTGTTCAAAACCATTGCCGGCAATAAATTTTGCTCTTTTGTTCCAGCAATCTTTTGCCGTAGGCGAACCAGCCACCAATTCCAGCATTCGCTGCGGATAGGCATTATCTAAGTCGAAGTTTAGGATCCCGAAAGTTTGGTTTGGCCTTACCAGTATGCGGCGTTCAATTTGTGGTAAATAAGTTTTCATTTGGCCACCTCTCTTTTCTTTTCTTGGGTTGTTTTTATTGACCTGCCCGGTATTTGGGTAAAAAGCGCCCTGATGTGCGGATAGGCTTTCAGGTACCAGCGGGCTTCTTTATCAGTTAAATTATCGTTGTCATGTACGGCTGCAGATCCCGGGGCAAATTGATGCTTGCCTGGTTTTAAAATATATTTTTTAGTCATTTGGTCATTAGTCAGTTAGGTAATAAATTGGTTTATTCAATATTGGTCATTAGCCGTAATTGCGACCAATGACCAAACGACTAATGCTTATGCAACCAAAGCTTCGAGAGCCGCAAGAGTGCTGGCATAGGTAGCGCTCCCTGATACAGGAGCAATGGATACTGCTCTTGGTGGATAAGGTTCTTTCAACTTATCAGGATTGGTTAACTTTAATTTGTAGCCGCCCTCAATGGTTTCGTCAGCAGCATTGCGTTCTGCTTCGGCTAATATTAAACCGTTTACAGCGCCAAATAACTCAATTGATGAATCGCCTGATTTGTAGTTATTAATAGCTACCGCACGCACGCGGCCATATCCCATAGCCATCAATTGCGTCTTAATGTCGGTAGATAAACCGGCAATGTTAAAATCGATCTCCTCGGTGTACCGGGGGCCAACTCGGGTTTTGGCAAGTTTAGAAATAGCATTGAAGCTATTATTGGTACCCTCAAACTTGTAAACTTTGGCCGAGCCTACAGCTGTAAGGTCGGTAACGATTAAAGGATTGGCGACATCATAAGTAAGCGTAACGTCGGCCTCGTTAAAAGGTAGATGACATCCTCTATACCCGAGGTTATCGGAGCGTCTGTGCCCGTGCTAAAGCCTGCATTTATTTTATTGTAAATTGACATATTGAATAATTAGTGAATGATGGAATTAGTGATTGAGTGAATGTTTAGGTAATTGAGAGTTATTAATGATTAAGCAATAGTAGAGTCATTCACACATTCGCTCAATCACTAATTCACTCAATAAAATATTATGCTGACAGGTAGAATAATTCGTTAGCGAATTTGAAGTTTACAGCTGCTTTCATACGTGCCTTCATTCGTACTACGTTGTCATTGGTGTACGGCTTCATGTAAACGGTTGAAAGCTCTGAAGCATCGCCTAACAGATCGACACCTAAGAATAGGTTTGACGAACGCGCTCCTAAAATGGTGTTGGCTTGCCAGTGGTTCATTAATTGTAACGGCACACCCGGGTAATCCATTTTTTTGCTGTCAGTAAAAGCGTTTAACACGTTAACCGCCTTGTTCGCCTGTGCCTGTGCATAAGCGTAACCAACGTGGAAAGGTATCTGCAGGTTAAAATCATCCTGACTTCTGTCGGCCGGATCAAGTTGGGCATATACTCCGGTTAATACATCTAATACGTTGCTGGCGTTAATGTAGCTTACAGTAGCGGCGGTTGACGTGCCGCTAAACGTCGCCGGTTTACGGGTATTTACCTCGTTGTAGTTACGGACTAATTTAAATGTGGTTGCGCTTGCTACCCGGATAAAGTATGATTGCCCCTGTACATCAATGCCTGCACCACCATTAGTGGTGTCTTTGCTTGAGCCGGTTACCGCGGTGATAGTCACTACGTCGCCATCTTGTAACGTAGCGGTGCTTGCTACTGTAACCACGCCGCTTGCATTAATTGCGGTAGCTGCCATAGATGTTGCCGGTTTACCCAAGCCTACTTTATAGACGCCTGATGCTGCCGAGATAGTTGGTAATAGACCGTTGAACGCGGCAGTAAATGTTGCCTCTTTTGTTGACGCCTTGCCCAGCCAGTACAAACGCTCATTAGCTATCTGTATTTTGGTTAGGTAACGCTGCACCATAAAGTCCGACAGGTCAACCACGCCTTCATAGTCCATAAACGCGCCGGGTTTAAGGCTTTGGGCTTCCCAGCTTTGGGCAAGTTTGTCCCATTGTTCCTGTTTCATAAACTCATAAACTACCGGGTCAAGGTAACTTTCGGTTTGTTTGGAGGTTGTACC
Source organism: Mucilaginibacter humi (assembly GCF_013087555.1). NCBI lineage: Bacteria > Pseudomonadati > Bacteroidota > Sphingobacteriia > Sphingobacteriales > Sphingobacteriaceae > Mucilaginibacter > Mucilaginibacter humi. The sequence continues at coordinate 35,332 of NZ_JABFCR010000014.1, read as the reverse complement.
CTGATCGGCAAATATGCCTGATGGGTCCTGCAATATCACGTCGTCGTCAACATCAAGGATTACCTTGCGTGCTTTTACGTCGTTAATTACAGTTAGCAAGCCACGCTTTACCGAGTCGGCCTCTAAAAGCGTGCTGGCCATAAATCCTGCCAGCGCTTCGCCGGCATAAGTGTTGTTTGTGAATGTAAATTGAGCCATTTGTTTGTTATAGTGTATTGTTAGATTAAGTGAATGGTTGATTGTATTGATTAGGAGAGTGGTTGATGGTATAAGCGGATTGGTGATAAGGTTAGGTTGAAATAAAAGCTACTTAACCTAATCAACCACTCACCAACCAACTATTTAGCTATTGCTTTTTTAACCGCGTTCTGCGCTAATGTAGATTGCGGTGCAAAGCAGGGCAGGGTTTCGCCTTTGGCTTTGTTGCTGCGTTTTGAGCCTTCGGGTGTAAAGTCTGATTTTATCTCGTTCCTTACTTCTTCCCTTGTTTTTTTAAGACTTTCGTTGGCAGCATCAAGCGCGGCTTTTGCTTCGGCGAGCAATTGATTTTGAGCATGCAGTTTGGCTTTAATTTCTAATACCTTGTTCTGTACATCGCCGGCTTTGTTGCCTTTAAACTTGTTAGTTGGTAATTCGTCGGTTGCCTCTGTTTCTTCATCATCTTCAGCAGGTATTACTTTTTCTACCCGGCCGCCTTTTATGTCTATCTTTTTACCTGCCGAGGTGGTATAAGTATCAGCAGGAGCAGGGATGGTCATATCTTCATCCCGGTAAACTTCGGTTCCTTCTTCCATTTCGCCGGCATGGTGCAGGGTACCTTTGTCGGTAACGGTTTGCTTGTTAATTACTTTTTTAAAGAAGTTCATGATTTTGTTTAAAACCGATGTGGTTTTCTCAATAAGTGCTTGGTTTTCTATGTTCATATTGCTGGATTTGTTTAATAGCTTGTTAATGCACCGCTGGTAAACGGCCGGGGCGGCATTGGTATAGTTTTTAATGATCGCGCTATTGGTTATCTCGGTAGCGTAATCTTCTACCGCATCTACAAAGCCAAGGTCAAGGGCCTGGTCTGCAGATAACCAGGTGACGGCGTTAATTAAACTATTAACTGTAACGCCGTCCAACCCGGTCTTGTCCATGTAGATCTGCGCCAGGCGCGATTGCACTACATTTAACATCTGCACATCCTTCAACAGTTCGTCAGCATTTCCGCCGCTGCCAACCATTGGTTTGTGGATCATGAGCAGGGCGTATTTGCTCATTATTACTTTTTTACCGCCCATTGCCACTATTGAGGCAGCCGAAGCGGCCAGCGCATCAATGCAGGTAGTTACCTGCCCCGGATATTTCTTCAGCAGGTCATATATAGCAATCGCATCGAACGCGCTGCCGCCTACCGAGCTAATGTGAACTTCTACATCTGGCCGGCCGCTGTTTCCAGCTGATATTGAAGGTAAGATGATGATAAACTGCCTGATCCTATGCAGTCGGTATCGGTATCGTATAAATAGATTTTGTAACTCATTTTTTTGAGATGTGAGATATTAGATTTGAGTATTGAGATTGCTGAACTATTAGTAGTTCTGATTTGGATGTCGCTGATGATAACCAGCAGACAATACAAATATCGGGACAATAATTTTGTGTAATGGTGACAGTAGTTTGTCAGTATTGACCGCTGATTGGCGCTGATTCAATTGATGTCGCTGATGATCAAAGCGAACTATACAAATGTCGGAACTATTAACGTACGATGTGGTGACACTACTTTGTCACTATTCAAATACCACCGAAAGCATTAAAATTAACGGTTAATGATTATCATGCTGATTGGCATATATTAAAGGTCGCAAAATTATTTTGTTGTAGTGGTGACACTGTTTTGTCACCATCGGTAAAACAATTTAATGCACGCCAGATGGTACGCTCATCTTTTTCAAATTTCACCTCGGCCTCTAATACCGCCTGGTTTTTGGTGATACCACGGGCCTTAACCTGGCGTGTACCCATAAATAAATCTCGCGGTAAACAAATACCTTGGTTGTAATAAATCCGGCCTTATACATCGCCGAAAATATGCCCCGGTCAAAAAGTGTGTTTGCTGTTTTAATGTTCATTGGTTGTAGTGATTGGTGATTAGAGAATAGCGATTAGTTGATCCGGACAAAGCCCTTTACCTTTCGCCTTTAGCTTTTACCTCATAAATTAACCCTGTTAACCGTTTGCGCCAAAATACTTTGCTGGCTGTTAATGTCCTTTACATCCACATAAACAGGGGGAAGTTGTTGATCATTTGATAGGCCAGCGTATTAGCCAGGTCCTTCACATCATTAATCGGTTGGTTGTAGTAACGGTTGGAGTTGCCTCCATCTGTAAAGATCCCGCCTATGGCGTAGCCACGGCCCGGATTGGTTACCGAAAAATCCCTGCCGCCATGGGCGACATTTATCGCGCTTACCGGGTTACGTGCCCGGGGTTACGCATAGCTTCTGATACCACCACCGCTTCGCCTGATCGCAGGTAGGCATTAGTGTTATCAGTACGGCTGTAGCCGGGTAATAACGCGCCCCGGCCGTCCGACCGGAACTGGCCCCCTTCGGCAAACCCCGGTTTTTGCTTTGCAATTTCTGCAATGGATGATGCCCCTTGTGCGCCCATAAATACCGCTTGAGCAATACCCAACGCCCGGCCAATAAACGGAATACCCGCATAAGCTTTTAACGATTCCATAACCGCCTGTTTGGTGCTGATTACTGTATCGGCAATTGAAGTAGCTTTTTTAGCCGGAAAGCCGATTTAAAAATTGTAGAATCTTTTTGCTATTCTTTAAAGCCGAATCTAAAAACTTTTCGCCCGAGTGTATTTTTGATTGAACGGATTGTGCCTCGGCGGCTGCTCTTTCCTCTGCCGCTTTAAGTTCAACTTCGCTGATTGCCCGCTGCGTTTCTATGGTTTTATTAAGCAGTACATTTTTTTGCGCGTCTAACGATTGTTCTACACTTTTATCAAGCGAGGTTTTTACTGATGACATATCGGGGCGAGTATTCTCGAATTGTGTTTCTTCCCGCGGCTTAATGTCATTGTCGGTTTTGGCTGGTGCTTTTTTAGGCTTATTGTTAACCGTATTATTGTGTAAAGATATATTAACACTATTGCCTATGCTGGTTGTGGTGCTGATAAGTTTAGGTTTAAATTCGTCAGCATCTTTGGCAAATTTCATCAGGTAATCAATGCGTGCCTGTATTTTCTTCTTTTCAGTATTAACTAAGTCAATTGCGTTTTTTGCCCTGTCATCACTATCCTTTTTATCTCGTTCTAAAATTTGTTTAGCTCCGGCGCCCCTGTATCCGCCTAATATGCCATGAGTAAGCTCTTCTGTTCGCCTTTTCTTTTCGTTATAATTAGCGTTTTGTATTTTTCTATCTGGTAATCGGCCTCCAATAATTTGGCAGTTTCATCTGTCATTTTATTAAGCGCTGCTTTTGCTTTCGCACTTGCTAAAATTGATTTAGCCAGGTCATTATATGCCCCTTTAGCTTTGCCATTTGCAATTTGTTCTTTGTCAAAGTTTTTAAATTGCTCCGGAAAAGTATCTTTTAGTTGTTGTGCATATTTAAGCCTTTCCCGGCCCGCGGTGTTTACGCCTGTGGCTGCTCTATATAATAAGTTAAGCTTGGTGGTTTGTTCGGCCGCATTGGTGTTGGCTGTTTTCATTACTTCGTTTAAATTCTTGAAGTTTTGAGACCATTCATTTATTGCTTCTTTTCCCTTGAAAAAAACTGTCGTAAAATTTATGATTTCTGGTAAGAAAGCAACAATAACAGATAAACCACCAGTTAAAGTTGCTTCGAGAGCACTTGAACTAATTTTTAACAATTGGACTACCTTTTCGACACCTTGATATATATCTCTTAAAGCTCCAAATGTATTACCAACTTTAATAGCAGAGTCAACTATCGAATCATTTTGAATACTTGTTTGATTTAACGAATCATTGAGTTTCGATATATCGCTATCAAGCTTAGTTATCGGTGTAGATAAATTAGATATACCCGTCTTTAAGCTATCAAAAGCCTTGCTATATTGATTTATTTGCTGTTGCCCATCGGTATTAATCTCTACATTTATGGAGATATTTTGATTACTGTTATTTGCCATTTATATTAGATTTATTTTATCAAAAAAATTAGAACATTCTATGAAAATTTTAAAGTCAAAAGTTGACAGTGGGGATTGGAGATTAACCGAGTTTATTAATACTAATAACATTTCTCGCGAAGACATTTTAACTATTATAGTAAGTGGAAATGGCTTTAATCAGAAATACACATTATTTTATTATGAAGAGCCGAAACCTGAAGATGAGAAGAAGGGATTTTGGGGTTAGGTAATATATGCTGCAATCTTTTTGCGCTTACCCCAACTTCACCAACTCAACTTTCACTGCCTGCCCTTTACGCCAGGCGTCAATTTTATTAATGTAATAATAAGCCCCGTCCTGCTCCGGTAAACGGGTATTAAAAAGTCAAGCTCCAGTATATCGCGCGGGGTAAGTAAAAAGTAACGTACCACTTTTTTGGTTTGCTGTAGTATCTTTTCCAGTTCGGGGTAGTACTTTTTACGCAGGTCGTCAAACTTTAAACTTGCCGGGCCGTAATCAGCCGTTAAAGCAGGGGCATCCGGTTTATAAAAGTAAGGGGTGCTTATAACATCGTTTACAGTTAGGGTGCTGCTGCCATCGGTAAATTTTACAGACCTGTTGCGTAAGTCGAGTTTATGATCTATCAATATCCTGGGCGAAACAGCTATGCTAAAATCATCGCTGTCGCTTTCACTGTCAATCATTTTTATCTGCGCTACACTACCGCCCGTATGAACGGTTTAAGGTAGGCGCAAACTGGCTCTCAAATAAATCGGTTTCGGCAGGCAAGGTCGTATCAGCCACTTTAATGGCCGAGTCGGCAAAGCCTTTGGGCAATATGGCATCGTCATCTTTATACTTCAGGTTATTTACCTGTGCGTAGCCACCTAATTGAAAGTTAACGGTTTTACCGTGGTCAAGGCATTTAGCGGTCCAGTTTTTGGCAACAGGTATATTACTTACAATATCATGAAACGAATTAAATGATATGGTACGGCTGGCATTATCAGTCTGGCAAATTATGCCGAAGCGCTGCAAAGTATCCTTAAGCAGATCTTTTTGCGAAATATCAGGGAAGATACGTTCGCATTGTACCATTTGCCCGGGCTGAACATTTTGCTGCTGACTGGTTATTACCATTGTTGCACCGGCATCAATTTGCGCAAAAGCAGGCGGCGAGTTTAGCCCGTACCAGTGTAACCTAAAAAAATACCTCCGTGTGCCGGTAATTGTGTTTCTACAGATATAACCGCTTTATAAATATCCAGCTCGGCATAAATACTGCTGCCGCTGCCGGATATTCTGTGCCAGCCTTTTGGGTCGGATGTCGGGTCATTAACCCGGTACTCGCCATAGTTGCTGAATGAAAAATCGTACGATCCCAGTGATTTATCCTGCACAGCAGGGTATGCTTGGTCGCGGTAATAAATATTAAAAGTTACGTGCGTTGTCTTGTCAGACGGCGACACCCTGCCCCTTAATTTTAAATGCGGAATAGTTACTACTATTTTAACATCATTAGGTTTATTAGAGATAAATACATCGCGGCCGCTGGCCATTTGGTGTGCGGGGTCATCTATCTTACTATCCCATTGAAAATACCCTTGCGGATAGGATAATACCGTAGCCGATTTTTCAAGGCTTACCCCGCTTTTGTCGGTCTGGTTCTGGTAATCTGTACCGTGCTCGAAGCTACTGTTACTAAATTGCGCTATCAATTTTGGATATAACGGATCGATAAGTAACGAGCCTTTTGCCTTGTAACCTGTAGTTTTAACCAACAGGTCGATAGCCGTTTTGATGAAAAAGCCCGGGCGCAAATATTTAATGTTAATGGGTTTGGTAATATCATCGGCCAGGTTGCCATAATCAATAACCGGGTAAATCCAGCCTTCGGTTTTATTTTGGTTACGTGCTATGGCGTCAAGGTTCCAAACATGGTCATATTGTCTCCACAGATCGCTGTGCCAAATGCTGGTACTATCGCCCATTTCATATAGCTTACCATCCAACGCATCAAAAAAATCAACATTGCCTGATAGTATGGTGATATTGGCGCTGTTATTGTCAACACTATTTAACTCGCCAATACCGTAGGGGATAAGCTCTAACCCATCCTGAATTATTTTAGCCTGGTATTTTTGTAGGGCAAAGTTGTACAAAAAGCAACGTCGTCCGGGAAACCCAGTATGCGCCGGTTATTTTGGGTAAGTGGCAGCTTAAACTGGTTGGAGGTATTCCCCTGTTGATTCTTCACTTCGGCCGTTGTTTATCTGGAAGGTTAAGGCAATAGGGTTGTCATCACTCAGATCAACCAGTTGGTCGTTTAGATATAATTGGATATTGCTCATGTTTTAAGTTTTGAGTAGTGGGTGATAAGTTTTGAGTAGGTAATGGTAAGCGTGGTTGAATGGCTGTGATAGCTCTTTAACTCATAACTCACTACTCAACTCACCGCTTACTATTGCGTCTGGATATTAATAGATGGCAGGTTAAATGTCACGCTGAAGGGTGCTTGCCCGTTTAGTGTTTCATACTCGCTAAACGTTGCAGTGTTTAATACTACGGTTTGCCACTTTACCGGATTTTTATTAACAAGCATCTGCACTTTGGGCGAGTACTTGATGGATTGCAGGCCCTTAATGTCAGCAACCGAAAGGTCCTCGGCCATTACCTTCATTTTTTGGCCGGCGGTTTTGCTTACTACATCTTCAATAGCGTCCTGGTTTTCCCAGTCGGATACGTAGTTTTTTATGATAGTGGCATTCTGCACATCCAACGAAACCTCCTGATTATATACAAAGCGATAATAGTTCCGTGAGCCCGACAAGCCTATCCAGCGCAGGTAAACAGATCGCTCGTCAACCGCATCGTCAATCCGCACAGTTTGGGTTTGGGTAACCTGGTGCACTGCGCTGCCATCATTATATTTTAAGCTGATAGTAAAGTAATAGGCATCAGCCGGGAAGTCATCATTAATCAATAATCGATTCAGTCCCAAATGTTCTGGCAATGGCGAGCTTGAAGTAGTTTGCCTGCCTATCACCATTTTACTTCCGTCCTGGTTAAGCAACCACGATGCATCCTCGTTTAATAATGAGCTGGTTTGCGTGGCACCCGGCAATGGTATACGGTTAATATCCAACAATATCCTCTCACAATAAATACCTAAGCCTAATAAATTCTCGCTATAAATAAAGCCAATATCAAAAGGGTAGCCGTTTGAGTAAGCCGGCTCTGTAAAATCAGTGATCCACCGGCAGGTGGCTGCCCGTTTGCAAACGGAACATAAGCCGCCAGTTACCGCTGTAACGTTCGCCTAATTGTTTGGCTGCGTAAACTACATAATATTGGTCGGGAATATTAACCCAATCAAATGGAGTGTTGTCGGTTTTGTTCCATTGTTCTGAATAAGCTATCTGGTAGCTTGCGCTTAAATTGCTGTCCTTGAAATTTGGTTGGGTAAAGGCGCTATCGTCTTTGGCCCTGACTAACGACTGCAGGAAATTTGAAAGGTCAGCTTTTACCAACCCGGTATTATCAGGCGTGTTATTTGATAATATGGTTTTAGTTTGCCCGGTTACTACATCCTGGTAAGTAATACGCGTTACAACTTTATAATAAGGGCGCAGGCGATTTATATTTATAAATCCCGCGGCATTTGAGGTGTAAGGAGCATCAATTATTAGTGCATTGCCGGTATTACTTATAACACTGAACGTTCCTTTATAAGCCGATGTGTTAATATACACCAGATCTTTAGCAACAACTCCATTCAAGGTTGCATTAACAGATACTTTAGCGTTGCCGGTCAGACTATCAACAGTGACTGATACTACGTCAAAATCTTTACGCTGATAAGTAAATACAACCGGGTTAAATGCAGCGTTCCAACGGCTTATGTTACTGCCAACGGTAACAGATGGATCACTAACTAACAAGCTATTTAAAACAGGGACCGTAATTGAGCGGTTTGCGCTACAACCTAAACTGTTCGAGTCGGTAACATAAACAGTTTTCAATCCCGCGGTTAGGCCGGTAAACAGGTTTGATGTTTGGAAAGTAACATTATCCAGGCTATAGTGTAAAGGTAAATAGCTTGATGCTGCTGTTACCGTTATTTGCGCGTCGGCAGCACCGGGCGCCGATTCGGCCTTATCGACATTGATAGCGGTGATAAGCAGATCGCAAAAATTTACGGGTGGCGGCGCAGTAGGGTCAGGATTGCCGGCTATTGTGGCAAATCCAAAGGTTTTGGTGTAGCTTATCCTGATATCGCCAAAACCATCATCAGTTCCGCGTTCAATAATACCATAAAACAATAAAGCAGATTGACCTGCAACAGTTTTTTGCTCCTGTGTTATTACACCGTTATCATTAATGCTGTAGTTTACAGTTATATTGTTGCCGTTAGCAGGCTGGCCGCTCTCGTCGGTGATTTCTAAATATACTTTGGCCCTGATCGAATAGCCGTCACCCGATTCGAATATAGTTTCGAACGCGCGTGTTGATATGTTACAATTTAATCCCATTGTTTTTAATATTGTTTAAGAGTTTATGGCCGCTGTTAATAATTGTCGAAATACATAGTAGCCAGGGTAATAGTTAAACTTACACCGGTTGTATTAACATCAAACTTGTTATACACCGGTACGCATTTGGCTTTATCACCGGCTTTTATCTTAAAGTAGCGACCGTCGCCCTCGCGGTATTTTGATGCTTTGGCTATGAATTCGTTGGCCAAATGCAGGGCCTGGTTGACGTACGTTTCGTTATCGGCGGTGTATTGGTCGAAATCTGTTTTGTAAAGGAAATCGATGGTTATAGTAAATGTATTATCTACTGATCCGTTAATTTGTGGCGACACGTTAATTGCCTGCGGCGGATAAAGGAAAACACAGGGGAAGGCGACATCGTCGGCCGGGTATTAAGTTCATTAACAGTGCCGTATAAAAAGGTCGGCGTGCCGGTTAAAGTTTGTACTACGGCTTCTATTTGGTTACGTATGGGCATGGGTTAGTGATTAGTTAATTAGTGATTAGTTGTTAGCGTTGTGCCTGCAACAGTTCGGTGTATTTGCGCTGGTATTCAGCCTCGGTTTTATTAAGGAGGAGTTTGGTGAGCACCCTGTCATAGGGCATGTTTAAGATTTCATCCCACTTGGTGATATCGCCGCCCGATAATGAGTTGACGGTATTTATGTACTTAAATTTTTCGAACGATTGAATGCCCGCCTTTCTCTCCAGAACTGACGGGACCGCAGCCAGTAGTTTGTTTTCGGTTTCGATAAGTTGGGATAGCTCATAAAAAAATGTTTCCCTATGGGCAGCGCCTCCACCACACTCAGATTTTTTACGGTTTCAACAAAAGCATCAACTTTGTATTCGTTGTATTTCTCACCAGTAGCGCGGCAATAAAAGTATTGGGCCAATACCGGCAACAGGCTTTTAACGACGGATTGAACGTTTTCTGCCAATAGTCCTCGCCATGAAGTTGAACATGCTCATTTATCTCTTCGGCAATAATATCCCGCGCTGCCATGAAAGCACCGGCGGGCTCGACTGATAGATTACGAATAACATTAACCTTTACGGTTTTGCCATCAATTTTAAAAGTGACTTTTGACGGAACGTCATTACTGTCATACAGGTATTTTATCTGGTTGGATAATGAAAGTACCGCGTCCCCAAACACATCAAAGTCATGAAAGTTGCTTACATCTTTTAGTTCATCAACGGCTATGCCTGATAAAATACTTATGGCATCCGGGTCACTCAGTTCAGTTTTATCCTGTAGTTGCATCATTTGTCCAAGTGTTACTTCTGTTAACTGTGATGGCATTGTAATGCTAAGTGTCCCGCGGGTAGTTTTTAAGGTCTTTTCTATCATATAATAAAATCGGTAAGGTTATTTTGTGTGGTGATATATTTATGTGGCATGCGCGATCTGGGCTTAGTTAGCGTTTGTTCCCTTAGCTTATTTAAAGCCACGTACCGCAGCGGGTCTATCAAGTGGTTCCGTGTATCAACAGGCTTATTTAAAGGCTTTCCGGCCCTGTCCACCTTCCATTTATACTGCTCTAACTCTTTTTTAAGATTAACGCTTCGCCGGGTTATGTTCCACTTGTAACGCTTCAATATATCTATAGAATTGTTAATACTATCCGCGCCTTTTTTGCTCCTTTAACATACCAGCCCAGTCGGTTCAATTCTTCAATGGATTTTGGCTCCGCGCTGTCGGCAATTATCTCGGTGCCTTTCTTTACACCTGCTGCCGATAGCTTGTTGGCTACATCTTTGTTAGTTAAGCCGGTTTCATAAAATAATTCATCTATCCATAGCTCGCCGTTTTGCTTATACACCTTAATACAGCCTGTCTGGTCGTTAGTAAAACCAAAATCTAACCCAACTGCTATTAATGTGGCATTGTGCGGTATAGCGTCGCAAATAAACCAATTATTGAATACCGTGGCCGGTTACACGGCCGGTAAGGCCGCGTGCGTAAACCTTCCAGCGTGCTACGTCTTCATCTTTAACGCTTTCAATTTTAGCAGCCACGGCTTTTTCAAGGAAGGGGTTATGCCTGTGGTCTGATATAATAAGCTCTACTCCGGGCTTTCCAATCAGGTTATCATGAACCCAAAACTCCGTATTGGGGTTATAATCCAGAAAGATCTTCGTCCGCGTACGCAATGCCAGTTCGGTATAAATATTCCATGTGATACCATTTGCCTCATTAACAAAAAGATAATCACGTTTGCCAGATTTCGCGTCCTGTGCAGAACCATAGCTCTTAAACTCAATAAGTGATCCATTTTGAAATTCAAATATCCTGTCGGTTTTGTTAAAATTCTTAACCAGTTTTTTTAACTGGCTTGAGTTATTGTAAATAGTTAAAGCATCGCGTAGCGCGCCAGCTTTTAGGTTAGGTATGTCTTGCCCAACAACGGTTATCACCTGCTTGGCTTTTTCGCAGGCGAGGCAAAAAGCACCTGCTCTATCGCGTAGGTTTTGCCAGAGCTTGTACCTCCCCTGGTTTATTACAATATGGGCGGTTGAAGCATAGTTGCGCCTAAACAAAACTGATGCTTCGTAATTTTTAGCTGCCATTATTTAATATTATTATAGTTGTACTTCTTTCTCTGACGAGGCTGGTTGCGGCCCGGTTTCCACCAGTTCACTTTGATGGATTTAACCCTGCGTGGTTTTTTAGTTACTGCTTTAGGTTTATCGGTCCAGCCCATGCTTTTTAAGGCGAATATGGCACCGGCAGGAGAGGGGTAGTGTAACCGGCTTTCATAGTAGGCCATTATTCTAAATCGGGCCTGGGTTATTATCAAGCTAAGTCTGCCCCTTTTTTCAAAGTCGTCAAACTGTTCTTTGCTTTTAAAACCTAAATGGAAAGCAAGGCCGGTGATAGTAGGCGGCTGATGATGTTTGCTTTTCGACTTGTCATCGGTTAAGGCTTTAATAAAATACTCCTCAATTAAGCTGTCAAGTATTGCTTTCGACCTGAAATATGGTTGCTTTTTCATACGGTATGTAATCCAGTTGGTTAAATATTGATTACCTTTAGGTTAAATTTTGTTAAATGTTATTTAATGCAACCGCATTGGCATTATCTTCGTATTAGAATTATAAACTCTGTTAAGTCTATGCGTTTTTTACGGTTTATTTTAATGGCCTTAATTTTCCCGGTAGCGATAGTATCCTGCCAGAAAGACCAGCCGGTTGATCTAACTGTAGAAAAAGTTGCCGTGAAAACTGATACCAGTAATACATCGGGTAATTTCCTTGCCGTTAAAGGTTCACTTAACGTAACCCCGGGCGATTCAACTTATACGTTTGATGCTGCTAAAGATTCTATCGCTTTTATTAATGTAAACATCGACAGCAATAAATATTTTGGCATTACGGCTATCAATAAGCAACACACGATGAGCTTCGGTATCAGCTCGCCGGGTTTTGCAGCGCCTGATCTTACAAATACAGTAGCCGGGAGCCAGTTATTGTTTAGTACCGGTAAACAGTCGGTAGAATATACATTAGCACAAACATCAGGGCCCGGCGAATTGAACAAGATCAATCTTGTAAATTACATGCAGGATAGTGTGCTTACTAAGGGTACATTTACTACGGTTATGATGAATAAAGATGGCAAACAAGAGCCATCAACCGTTAAGGGTAGCTTCAACCTCTTTATAAAATAATCAACTTATTTTCCCGGTGATGAACTAACATTACAAAGATACAAATAAATTATGATAAATATGCTATTTGGCATAATATTTACCAAATATTTTCATCAACGGTTTCGGTTTCTACTAATTGGGTTAAAATTGTTTTAACCACTGCATCGCGCGCCCATTGTTGCTCGGTTAGTGAAGCATCTTCCTGGTACCATCTTATCGGTTCGTTTATTTCTATCCGGGTCTTGTACATGAAATTTTTCCCCGGGTGCATTTTTTCGCCTTCGTAGCTGTTTAAATTTTCGGCCATTATTATTTTGGCGAATTGTTTGGTGGTGATGTCAAGTTGCAGACACTCTTCAAGCGAATTTTTAAAATCATGTTTGTCTTCCAGCCAAAGGGTTAGGGTGTCGGCGTTTAGCTCATGATCGGCTACGCTAATGCGGCTATAATCATAGTCAACCGATATGATCATCCACCATAGTTTGTCTTTTAGTTTTTGTGTAATCTTTATCATTTCAAAAGGTTTATTATCCGTTATTGGATAGTTAGTATTGCGTGTAGCTCACCCCAACCCCTCTCCAAAGGAGAGGGGCTTTTACAAGTTTTGCATCGAAGTCCCTCTCCTTTGGAGAGGGATTTAGGAGAGGCTACAGGATAGGCAGGTAGCCACTCGGGGATGTATTTTTGTATGGCAGCTATTTCTTTACTGAATTTGCTGCAGGTAGCTCGGTAGGCTTCAAGCCGGATGCTATGCTGACGGATAGCGGTAGCATGGTTTGCCGGCTTATGCGGGGTTGTATGTTGTATTGCGGAGTAAGCGATATGCATTGGCTTAGGTGTTATATTCTTTAAATTTTATTGTATCGGCATGTGTGGTCGCTTTTTTGATTAAGTGTACACATATATTTGCCACTTTTCTGTTAGTTGCTTTATTTCTTTACTCATAATACTGTATTTTCTTTAGTTTTATTTGGTTTATATTTAATTAAGTATTAGATTAGCTGTGAATTGGAATACAAATATAAAGAAAAATCTTTATTATACTAAAGAAATTAGTAAAAAAGTTTTGCACATTATGGAGTTACCTAAAAAACTAATAAGATTAAAACCGTACGCCCTGAAACACTGGAGTTTATTATTTTGTATAACCAACTGAGAGGCAAGGCGTTTAGCGGTAACGCGCAATTGGCCGAGGTACTTGGGTTTAATTCGCCGGCCTCTATTACCGAGATCATTAAGAGTCGTCAAAATATTGATCCTGAAAAATTCAGGATCTTTAAAGAGAAATATAAAGATTATATTGCGGGTACTGCACATGTCCACACCCCCTGTATCAAAAATAGCCGAGGGGATCCCTATGTATGAAATTACAGCTACCGCGTCGGGCGTTGAAGTGTACAATGATATTAATGATACGCAATCTGTAGGCAGGATGAATTTCCCGGGCATTGAGGATTGTGATTTTGCTTTGCCGGTTTGGGGGCACTCCATGTATCCTTACCTTGAAAATGGTTGTTGGGTAGCTTTAAAGGTTATCCACGATAAAAAAATACTGCCCGGCGAGGTTTATTATATTGAGTGGGGCGATTACCGTATGTATAAACGCCTTTTATTAGGAAACAACGAAGAGGAGGTTATTGCGCATTCTGATAATACTACCGAGATGGTGGGTAATCAGCTTAAATATGCCCCTTTTGTTATTAAGATAGCCGATATTAAAAAAACTTTGTTTAGTTAAGGACATCCACAAAAAGCATAATCATTAATTGATAACCTAAGCGAATTATACAGGGCATTATCTACAAATTGAAAAATATTTTAACCGTAAGTTTTTATTTATACTTTTAAAGAATTATAAACCTGTTAAAATATAATCTATGGACGTAAACGTTTACCTGATTGGCGGCGTAATATTGATACTTGCTATTATTATTCTTAACCATCAAAAACAAAAGAATAAAATGAAAAATTTTCTGGAAGCATCCGGAGATACGAAGCCTGTTTTTTTGATGAAAGCGGTTGAGAAGAAAAAAAAGCGTTAGCCGATATCCTGTATGATGGGGGTATAAAACCACTAACCGGCGCTACCTCGGCCACTAACGGACCTAAAGCCGCCCTTGTAAAAGAACTTGAAAAGCTTGAGAAAGATTATGCAGGTAAAAAGATAGCGCTTCGTACTTATGACGAGCAACTTTTTGATCTTTTACAAAAAGCCAATAAGCTAAAAGTTACTGCATAATATCTTTACAAAGCATACCTATTATATTCTACTTTGCTTATAATTGCATTGTATGGCAGATGAAGGTATATTAAAGCGTATAAAAATTATTGTGAAAGATCATGGCGGCCAGCTTGCGCTTGCAAATGCTATTGGTGTCGACCAGGGTTTTATAAGCAAGGTGATCAATAAGAAGCAGGAGGTAAGCTATTACCTTATCAGTAAGCTTTGTTACCAGTTAAAATATTCGCCCGATTGGTTGATCTTAGGAACCGGCGAAAAAAGCTGAACATGGCCGAATCGCCAAAGCTGATCACTGAGATCCAAATGATGCGTACCGAGCTGGATATCCTGCATGCCCGCATGCGCGCTTTTGAAATGGAAATTAAAGAATTACGCGGGCAAACCAACATGCCGCAAGCGGGTTAGTCTGTACTAATAATGTTAAATAAAGAAGGCCCCCGAATATTTCGGGGGCCTTCTTCGTTATTATAGTATTCTAAAATGTTAGAAGGTATAACGAACTCCAAACTGCATTTGCCATCTTGAAGTGAACAAATCAACAGAGTATGGCGTGCCGGGATCCCGGAACGTATACTTAGGATAAGTTGTTGCGGCGGCACCAAACGCAGGTGTTGTTTTTGCGGTTAAGCCAATGCTTGAAGTGGAGTTAAACGTATTTGCCGAGAAGTAATAGTGTCCCCAGTTTTTGTTTAACAGGTTGGTAAGGTTAATGATATCATAGGTAAATGTTATCATTTGTTTTTTCTTACCATTACCAAATTTAAAATCCTGAGTGAAACGGAAATCCAAATCGTTGTTCCATGGGGTAAATGCTGCGTTACGCTCGGTAAATTGACCGCGGCGGGTTTTCAGGTAACTGTCCTTATCAATAAAGGCATCAAAAGCGGCTGCTTGCGCTGCTGCTGTAGCACCACCGGCTATATCAGTAAAGAAGTTTGCAGTTTCGCCAACTTTAGGAACATAAACTAAACTAACCTGCTGACCTGTTGAACCAATAGCAGTAGGGAAAACGCCATAGGTGTACGGGTTACCAGATTGCGCGCTAAAGAAGAAAGTAAAGTTTGCCGTTAAATTACCTGCTGCATCCCAGTTATGACGGAAGTTAACGTTTGATACGATACGGTGACGGATATCAAAGTTTGAATTAGCTAAGCCAGATTGTTTGGATTTAAAGCCTGGTTTAACTGCCAGTTTGATTCCATTGAGTTACGGATACCATTGGTGACGTCTTTTGAATGACCGTAAGTATAAGCCACGTTAGCGCTAAAGCCGCTGGTCCAAACTTTACCAATTTGAGCGGTAATGCTGTAACGGTAACCTTGGTCGGTATTTGATAACTCGTAAGCGTTGGTATATAACGGGTTGATCTTGGTGTTGTTAAATATTGGTTGTTTGTGCTCTGTATCGTATGGATAGTAAGTAACAACATCGGCAATATTAACATGTTTAAACTCAAGATCTTTGATAACTTTAGTATAAATGCCTTCTAAAGTAAATTTCCACTGGTCTGGTGTAGTATAGTCAACAGCAAGGCTGTTTCTCCATACTTGCGGCATTTTAAAGTTATTGTCGATCAAATCTGCCTGAGTTGAAAGTGCAGGATCGTTAACATTAAAACCACGAGCTTGCACATAAGCCGCGCCGCCTGTGGCCGGAGCTTGTAATACAGTTACACCTGCCGGAGGGGTACGGTTATCATACGCGCCATAAGTAACACCATTGTTATAAAATGCATAACCTAACCAGGCAAAAGGGATACGGCCTGTAAATAGCCCACTACCACCACGTAAAATAACGCTTTGGTCACCATTAATATCATAGTTAAATGATACGCGTGGGTTTATCTCCACATTGTCTAAGAATTTGTTGGTAATATCCTTTGGTTTGGTATAAGTGTAAGTAGTGCCATAGTTAGGATCAACCGGGGCGCCCGAAGTTTTTGTGCTTAACGGCTGTTTGGTTGGCACACCTGCATAATCAAAACGAATACCTGCCGTCAGCTTAAAGTTATCAGTTACCCGGATCTCGTCCTCGGCCATAAAGGCTTAACAGGTTAACTTTAAATTTAGCTGACGGATTAGCTAAGATATAGTCCCTGCTATTGTTGGTATAGTTATAGTTTGCACGTACACGTGATGGATTATCGGCTAAAAAATCTGCGACAGATTTAAACGCGTCGCGTCCGTTCCGTGCGTTAACAAAGTTGTAAGTGATGTCATAAAACTCATTGTGGGTACCAAATGTAAAAGTGTTGTTTTTGGTTGTCCGTGTTAAGTTGTCTGTAAACTCGGTAGTTTTTTGGTGCATGTCAAATATGGCAGCCTCGCGGTCTGTACCAACAAATATGGTAGTACCAGTGTACGGCCATTAATCTCGATTTGAGGTAATGCAGGGTTTGAGTTAGGATCGCGATAATCATGAACGTTTGAATAGCCAAATAATAAGCTGTTGCTAACGTTGTTTGAAAATTTAGACTTTAACTCGGCAACTGTCGAACTTGAGTTATTATGCGATGTATAATCAATACCGCCAAAACGGAAGTTTTGCTGATCGCGCTCGTGGTTGGTAGCTTTTGATGAAATGGTATTGTTACGTATAGTTAACTGGTTGTTATCGTTGATGTTCCAGTCTAAGCGGTTAAAAAATTTGTTTGAATTACTAAAGATAGTAGTGTTATCATAAGTGCCCGCATCAAAACCGGCCGCTGCAAATTTTGCAGAAATGGCTTGTGCGTCAGCAAGGGTAAGTATGCTTTGTGATCCTGCAGTACCTGCACCGGCAATAACCGGGTCAACACGGCGGGCAAATTCCTCGCTGGTAAAGAAGAATAATTTGTTTTTGATCAATGGGAAACCTACGCGGAAACCTGTGTTAAGATCATGAAACGCTGATGGCAGTTTAGAGCCATCACCGCCTGAAGTAGCCGGTGCATTGTTTGGGCCTACCATAAATGCGCCGCGGCCGTAACCGTATATAGAGCCGGTAACATCGTTAGTGCCGCTGCGGGTAACCGCGTTAATACTACCGCCTAATACGTTACCAATTTTAATATCATACGGAGCAACGTAAACTTGTATATCCTGTATCGCGTCTAATGATACCGGGCTGGTGCGTGTACTACTGCCTACCCGGCCTGATGCATTGCTTTGTCCGCCTAATGACGGGCTAAAGCCGATCGCGTCGTTATTAATAGCACCGTCTAACGTTACGTTATTGTAACGGTAGTTAGTACCGAACGAGTTGTTATTGCTTTGTGGCGTATTGCGGGTTAAATCCTGCAAACTGCGGTTAATACTTGGCTGGTTTCTGATCTGCGCTGCGGTAATGCGGGTGCTGGCGCCTGTTTTTGAAGGGCCGCTATTAGCACGTACTTTAACCTCGCTTAAAGCTACAGCGCTTTCTATCAGCATAAAATTAATAGTGGCGTTACCTAGTTGCAGCGTTACATCGGTACGCTCGTCTTTATTATAACCTACGTAAGTAGCGGTAATAGTATAGGGGCCACCCGGGTTCATGTTTTGGATGTTGTACCTTCCATCAGCGTTGGTTTGGCTTGCATACTTGGTGCCGGTGCTGTTATTTAAAACAGTTATACTAACTCCGTGCATAGAAACACCTTTTTGATCTGTAACCTTACCGGTTAAAACCGATGTGGTTATCTGCGCGTTTGCAACGCCCAGTAATAGAAAGGATAAGAGGATTAAGTAAATCTTTTCATGTGTGAATTTTTATGCCACAAAGGTCTACTTGTTATATTAAGGAAATGTTAATAAGAAATGAAGTTTGACTCGTTTTATTAACAATAAGTACTTATTAAATGATATTCTAATCTTGTTTTAATCTAAAATTAAGTTATAATATATATAACCCATTTTACGCGCTAATCTATATCAGTAAAGTAAAAATGGTTTAATAGTAAATCGCTTACATTGGTCTTTATTATTTCAGGACGGGACATTAACCAAAAAAAAGGCCCGCATTATAGCGGGCCTTTTTTTTAAGAAATGATTTTGGGATATTATCTTCCGAATGAAGTCCGGGCAGCTTTTGTCCAGTCATTAGCAGGGTCAATAGCACCTACATAAGTTACTTTAGTAAAGAAAGCATCACTTAAAGCAGTTGCACTAAATGAAGCACCTGTTAAAGCAGGAGAACCAGCTTTAGGCAATAAGTTTGGTGCCTGATTGTTAAACGGATCGGTTAAACCAATGTCAGTTGCTACTGCATATGATTTTGAACCATCACGTCCTTCAACCAAAGTTTTTAAACCTGCCGCATTTAATAAAGCAGTGTTTATTAATTTTGCTGGGTCAACATTGTAATTAGCACCGTATGATTGCAATAAGCTGTTTTTGAAGCCGCTTACACCATCGATATAAAATTGTGCAGTAACGTCATTGTCTATATCCATACCAGCTTTTTGGCCGCCCATTACTATTGAGTTAGCCAGGATAAATTTGCTGCCTCTTCTCCAACGCATACCGTAACCATAATCGGTTGAAGTACCGGTTGCATTGTTGGGGCCAATTGCTGTAAAATTTGACAGTGTAGGGAAGGTAACAGGAGTTGAAAGGTAACCTTTAGCATCTGTAGTATTATCTACTTCAAAGTTATTTGAGATGTCGCCGGTTGTACCTTTATTATCGGTAAAAGCCGGGTCTTTGATTGATACCGCAAATTGGATTTTACCATGATATCCATCATCCATGTCAAAATCATCATCAGCGCTGTTGTAAGCAATCAGGTATTTAGCATTAAACGCACCGCCAAAAAATTCGAAAGCATCATCTAAGCCACGGATTACTTCAATGTGGTCAACTGTAGTACCGCTACCAACAGTGTACATACTCAAACCGTTTACCTCATCACCGGGTTAACCGCTTTGCCACCGTATTCAATACGTACATATTGTAATACACCTGAATTATCGGCGTCGTTAGTGCCACCAAATAATTGGTGAGCAACGTCAACACCACCTTCAAGTACAGCGTGATTACCATTACCGGTAGCTAATCCTACTAAAACCACACCACCGAAATCGCCGGGTTGTTTGTTGGTTTCGGCAGAAGTAAAGACAATAGGTTTGTCTGCAGTACCGGCAGCATTAATTTTTGCGCCTTTATAGATGATTAAAACACCTGCTGAATCTTTATTGCTGGTGATTTTGGTTCCCGGGTCAATGGTTAAAGTCGCACCACTTTCAACATAAACATAACCACGTAAACGATAGGTGTTGCCTGCTGTCCAGTGTGTATCTTTGGTAATAGAACCCCTAACATCAAATTTAGTGTTCGTGTTGACTATAATATCGTCGTTCTTGTTTTTCTTGCAGGAAACAATCCCTAACAGGGCTGCAAAACCTAATAAATAAATACTTTTTTCATTTTATCGTTTGTTTAATATAAAAGCGAAAATAGGGCCCTAATGTTAACAGGAATTAAACTCGATGTTATCAAATAGGGCCTTTTATGTTAATGGATTTTACTTGGCTAAACCGAAGTTATATCTGAACGACAGCACTGCTGACGTACCGGTATAACGATTTTGTATGATCTTGTCTTCGCCTGCGTTGTAAACTGTTCTGTTAGCATTACCATAGTTAAAGTAATAGGCTGACGTTTGCGCTAAAAGATCTGACAATGTCAGTTTCAGTTCAGCACGTGTAGTTAATTTTTTGCTGATCTGGAAATCAATTACATCGCGTGGCTTTTCGTAAGTATCCACGCTTCCCTGCACACCACGGTATTTCAGTCGTTCACCAATACGGTTATAAAGCACATTAAAAGAAAAATCGCCTTTATTGTTAGTATAATATAAGCCTGAATTTATTAGGTAAGGAGACTGGCCTTGCAATGGCGTAGATGCCGAATAAGGCTGATTATTGATATCTCTCAATGTTACTTTAGCGTTAATATAAGATGCATTTACATAAAATGTAAAGTTTTTAAAGATCGAGCCGTCGCTTATAAAGTTTAAATTTTTCCTTAGCTCAAATTCTACGCCGATGTCTTTTGCGCTTACCGCGTTCTGGTATGAAAGCTGATCGTTATCCAGTTGGATCTGTTCAATAGGATCAACGAATTTTTTATAGAAACCAGATACGGATAAAACTTCACCGCCTGAAGGGAAATATTCAAAACGGATATCTGCGTTGTTGCTGGTACTTCTTCTTAATAAAGGATTACCGATGATGGTATAGTTGCTTTGGTAATCAAAATACCTGAAATCCGCCAATTCTCTGAATTCGGGACGATTTACCGCGTCGAAAAATGAGGCGCGAAGGTTAATTTTCTCTGTCAGGTTATAAGTCAGGTTAGCCGATGGTAAAATATCTGTATTGTCCAGGTTTACTTCTTTTTCCCGGGGGCGTCCAGTACTTGGTTGTATTTCTCAACACGTGCTCCCCAGCTCAGGTGAAGCTTATCCGAGAATTTGTTATCCAGCATCAAATAACTTGCGCCCAAATCAGCTGTACCATCATAATTTGTGGAGCTTTGATCAAGTTTATTCAGTACCAGTCCATTTGTTTTAATGCTCTCAGGGCTGAAAATATTGTCGTTGGTGATGCCGTTAGCAAAAGCTACAGACCGGTTACCAAAACCGTTGGCGTCAGTATAACCCAATGCATCTATGGTGAAGCTACGGTCACGGTGATTTACTAATCCTCCGGCCTTTAATTTTTGAGACTGGCCCAGCCATTTAAAAGGATAGGTAATATCTGCATTTCCGCCATAAATGTTTTCAGTTAACGAAGAATAAACACGGCCCAGGTCATTTGGCTTAGGGCTATTTTGGCTCGATAAAGAAATATATTCCGGTTGATTTGCCGGGGTATAAATTGTTACGATCCGTTGATCAGGTTGATTGCGGTAGGATAAACCATAAGAAAGGTTCCAGTCGATTATGATATTTCTGGCGCCAATATTATGTTTACCTTCTAAAACCGAAGAGTATAACCCGTTTTGAGTGGTTTCTATGGAATAACCACGATATGAGGTTGGGGTTTGGGTGCCATAAATCAACCCGTTGCTGGTTTGCTCGTAATCAATGGTAAAGTCATTATTGTACAGGTTCCTGAAAGCGATCTTGCTTTTACCGAATATGTAAGCTACGTTTAATAAGCCACCTAAACGTTTCGCGTTTGCGAAGTCATTGCGGTCATAGGTATAATTAGGTGTTGTCAGGCCTGCACTTCCGGGGTTGTAACCGATACGATTACCTTCAGTAACATTATGTGAAGTAGTATAATTTAAGCTGAAATTGTAACCTAAGCGATTATCATTTTTCAGCGTTTTTGAATTACCGGTTGTAAACTGGAAGCCAATATTAGGCAAACTTGTTTTACCCGTCTCAACACTATAGTTGTTAGGAAACTTTTGAGTAATAGCCAGCTTTTGGTCGTCCGGCAGGTTGGTATAGGATTTGGTCCGGTTCGCGTAAGCGTTCGGCAAATCGCGTGACCCGTCATCGAAACCCGTGAAGTCATAGCTGCCATGTGGCTGCGGACTAATAAAGTTATTTTTAAAAGTAGTTTTTGAATTGTAGCCTGCGTTTACTGATACATCAAGTATGCGGCTGTCAGGAATATCGCGGGTATTGGTTTTGATCAAACCGCCTGAAAAATCGCCTGGTAAGTCAGGAGAGCCGGATTTGTAAATTACGATATTGTCAATTAAGCTTGAAGGGATAATGTCAAATGCGAAGGCTTTTTTATCAGGCTCAGAGCTTGGTAACTGTGCATTGTTTAACAGGTTACTATTATAACGCTCAGACAGACCACGTACAATAACAAATTTTCCGTCCTGTATGCTGGTCCCGCTTACGCGTTTCAGCACATCGCTGGTGTTACGATCCGGCGACTTTTTGATAATATCGGCAGAAATACCGTCAGATATCTGCACGCTGTTTTTTTGCTGCGCATAAAGTGCTGAAACCGATTCCCTGCGGAAGCTTCCGGTGATCTTCACTTCCTTTAGTGCCGTGCCTCCGCTTTCGTTTAAAGCGGCATCCAGCGTTGTCACTTCGCCCGATTTAACTTCTACCTCAGAAATTTCCTTGGTCTGATAGCCAATATAACTGATCAATAGCGTATATTTTCCCGGTGCTACTCCCGTTAACAAATAACGGCCTTCAACGTTGGTTGCTGTGGCTTTCGCTGCGCCCTGAATTGAAACGGTTGAGCCAATTAGTGTTTCGCCTGTTTTCTTATCTAAAATCTTACCGGCAATCCTCCCCGGCGTTTGTGCGTAGCTAAGCGTGTTTGCAAGAAATACAATTAAAAAGCTAATGGATGAGGTTAATGTGCTGATATTTTTTTTCACGTGAAAATATTTTTTCTGCAAAAATATCGTGCGCATGTTAACCCAATGTTACCGTAATAATAAGTCACGTTTAGTAATTCACCGCTTTTAAACACTGTTTTAATTTGAACTTAAAGTTTTTCTCAAATTGAAAATCAATGGCTTATTATGGCAACATCAGCCTAAATAAATTCGTAAATAAGATATATTTATGCTTAACTTTAATAACCAATAAACTTTAATGAAACACTTTCTTAAAGTTGTCTTTATATTATCTCTTATACTTACCCAGACTGATACTTATAGCCAGGATAAGGCTAAGAAAGTATGTTTTGAATTTTACGACGGTGTAATAAATATGGAATTCGATAATAGCACTTCCATCAACGTTCCGACATCGCTTACTGCCCGGAAGTAAAAGGTTTCTACATCACAATTAATTCATCAACATATCAACCCATTATTGATAGCCTGCTAAAATTCAAAGAGCGGCACGGTTTAAATGACTGGCTGTATTACCAGCTTATTCGTAAAACTGCCGAACAGGTAAGCCCCAAGGCCGCCAACTACAGCCGGTACACTCTGTATAAATGGTTTCTGATGGTAAAGTCGGGTTATGATGCCAGGCTTGCGCTTGCAGGCGACAGGATTATTTTTACATCCTTAATGATGAGGATGTTTCTGACATTCCTTTCTTTATGGTTGATGGTAAAAAATACATGACCTTGAATTATCACGATTATGTTAAACTGGACCTGCATAAAGATGTGCCTGTACCGGTTAAAATAGCAGTACCGGGGGCGGATAAGGCCTTTTCTTATAAAGTGACCAAGATGCCTGATTTTAAACCCGACAGTTATATTAGCAAGCTATTGAATTTTAGTTATCATAACCGCGAGTATTATTTTGAGGTGAAATTAAATACTGATGTAGAAGCCATATTTACTAATTATCCGGTTGTAGATTATGAATCTTATTTTAATATTCCGCTCACTAAGGAAACCTATAATTCTTTAATACCCCTGCTTAAGAAAAACGTTAGCGGGATGAACGAAAAAAAGGGGATTGACTATTTGATGCGGTTTTGCCGTAATGCTTTTTTATATGAGGATGATGAACAGAATTTTGGGAAAGAGAAACGATTGTCTCCCGAAGAGACACTGTTTGCAAAATATAGCGACTGTGATGATAGGGCCGCATTGTTTTTTTGCCTGGTGAAAGAAATTTATAACATGCCCATGATTGTATTACTATACCCAACGCATATAAATGTTGCGGTAAAGTTTAGTAAACCCGTTGGTGCACGCATAGTTTACAATGGAAAGGTATATTCAGAATGCGAACCAACCCCACAGTTAGAAGATCTGCGTGTGGGCCGGGTAGCTGCTAAATTAAAAAATGTGCCGTATAAGGTTGTTTATCAATATGAACCTGGTAATAAATAATATTTGTTTTTCCCTGCTGACATAGGGCTGTCATTAGCCCGTGGTTTCTTTGTATCAACAAACAACATAAAACCATAAAGCTATGTCAATCATCAAATTATTATTAAAGGAAGTTGAGCAGGAAGCTCAAATAACCCGTAACATGTTAAGCATTGTGCCAAACGATAAATACGACTGGCAGCCACACCCAAAAAGCATGAGCCTGCAAAAGCTTACTAACCACATTGCCGAGTTACCCGGCTGGTTAACAATGGCGGTTACTACCGATGGATTGGATTTTGCAGCTAATCCATACGAACCGACTTTTCATAACAATACAGCCGATGTATTGGATGTATTTGAGAACCAGCTGGCAGATGGTCGCGCGAACCTTGAAAGCACGAGTGAAGACGAATTAAGCAAGCCATGGACTTTACGTAACGGCGACCATATTCTATCAGCTATGACTAAATATGAAACTATCCGTATGACGTTGGCCCAAATCATTCACCACCGCGCACAATTGGGCGTTTATCTGCGCTTATTAAATGTTGCTATCCCCGGCAGCTACGGCCCAAGTGCTGATGAGTTGGAGAAGATGGCGCAGTTTGCATCATAGCAAGATATTGCGGTGAATAAATTAGCTATTCGCCGCATTTTTGCGGTGAATTAAGTAATATGCGGTGAATATTTTATATATTTACCGCATATTTGCGGCGAATATGTATATTCATCAATTAAATGGCTGGCCTGTTTTTACCTGGAATGATAAACAGCTAAGTCACAGGTTAAGCCAAATCAGGTATGGGCAGGGTAAAATACTTGGCCAAATGAATATGGTAGGCTTCACTTTAAAAGAAGAAACCATTTTACAAACCTTGACGCTGGACATTACAAAATCAAGCGAGATAGAAGGCGATATGCTGGACCCCGAATTGGTAAGGTCGTCAGTAGCAAAACATTTGGGTATTGACATCGGCGGTTTAGCACCCACTAATCGCCATATAGAAGGTGTTGTTGAAATGATGCTTGATGCTACCCAAAAGTATAATGAGCCTTTATCTAAAGATAGATTATACAGTTGGCAGTCGGCGCTATTTCCAACCGGAAGAAGCGGGTTATCAAAAATAAATGTAGGGCAGTGGCGTGATGGTAAGAAAGGCCTGATGCAGGTAGTATCAGGCGCGGCAGGAAAAGAAAAGATACATTTCGAAGCTCCTCCAGCCCTCGTTGTAGACGAAGAAATAGCCAGGTTTTTAACTTGGTTTGAGTCTAATCAACAATTGGATCCGGTGCTTAAGGCGGCGATAGCCCATTTATGGTTTGTTACCATCCACCCATTTGAAGATGGAAATGGAAGAATAACCCGTGCCATAACAGATATGCAGTTGGCACGTGCCGATGGTACCGGACAAAGATTTTATAGTATGTCGGCGCAGATTCAAAAGGAAAGGAATGCTTATTACAATGCTTTGGAGGTTGCTCAAAAAGGAACACTCGATATCACCAATTGGTTGGTATGGTTTCTTGACTGCCTTAACAGGGCAATGAATAGCACTGACAGTATACTGGCTAAAATAAATACCAAGGCCCGGTTTTGGGATGCCCACAGACACACAGTATTAAACATGCGGCAACAAAAATGCTGGAAGCAACGCTTGATGACTTTTATGGTAAACTTAACGTATCAAAATGGGCCAAAATGAATAATTGTTCAACAGACACGGCACTTCGGGATATCCAGGATCTGATAAATAAAGGTATCCTTCAAAAGACGAAGCCGGTGGCCGAAGCACAAGTTATAAACTTAAGGCGTTAGGTTGATCTATATCCCCAATACCTGTTTCAACTTTACATAGCCGGTTTTGCTTACCGGTACTTTAGCGCCCGATTTTAAGATGGCCAGGTGGCTGTCTTTTTCGTAAGGGTCTATACGGGTTATTTCCTGTACGGCTACTATGTAGCTGCGGTGCACGCGTACAAACTGGCGGGCATCCAACGTTTGTTCAAAGAAACTCATGGTCTTGTTTTTAAGGTATGAGCCTTCCGGGTAAATACGCTTACATAATCATCATCGGCCTGCAGGTACTGCACATCAGCCACCGGAATGATCTTTACCTTGGTGCCGGTTTTTACCACAATACGCTCATGCTGCGCCGGGGATGCCGATGCGGTTTCAAGCAGGTTATCCTGTTGTTTAGGAGTAGACACGGTAGCGGGGGCTTGCGCCAAAAACTTTTCAATTGCTTTATTAAAACGCTCTTTGCTAAATGGTTTTAGCAGATAATCAGTAGCGTGTGCTTCGAATGCTTTTATGGCGTACTCATCAAAAGCGGTGGTGAATATTACGGCTGGCTGCTCATCAACCAGTTCCAGCATTTCAAAGCCGTTTATCTTGGGCATCTGCACGTCCAGAAAAATCAGGTCGGGCTGGTGCTGTTGTATGGCTTTAAGGCCCTCAAAGCCGTCGCCGCATTCCTGCAAAACTTCAATCTGCGGGAAACCCATTAAATATTCTCTAACAACCATACGGGCCAAAGGCTCATCGTCAATTAATAAAGCACGTATCATTTACTGTGGTATTTTAATAATGGTTGTAAATATATTATCATTTGCGTGAGTTTCCATCAAATCATTACGTGCAAAAAGCAAATATAATCGGCGTTGTACACCACTAAGGCCAAAACCGGTGCCACGGGCGTGGGCGCGATGTCTTCGGGTCATACGGATTTTGTACGATCAGCTCCAAATAATTACCCTCTAATTCGCCGCGGATGCTTACCACAACATCTTCGGTAGTATCATATAAACCAAATTTAATAGCGTTCTCAACCAATGGCTGCAACAGCATGGCAGGCATAATACTTTCGCCGCATTGCGGGTCGCAGCTTATCTCGGTTTTAAGGCGATGCCCAAAACGAACTTTTTCAATCTCCGGTACAAGTTAAGGTGTTGCAGTTCCTCGTTTAAAGTAACCTGCAGTTGGTCATCCTTCTTTAGTGTCCCGCGTAAGAAGTCTGATAATTGATGGATCATCTTACGCGCTTCCTCAGGCTTAAAGCCAATCAGCGCGTTTATAGAGTTTAAGCTGTTAAATAAAAAGTGGGGTTGTAGTTGCTGGCGCAGATTATAAAGTTCTGCATCGCGGGCCAATTGTTCCGCCTCGGCTTTGCGCCTTTCGTTTTCTTTCTGATCAATCTGCGAGTACCATATCATACTGATCATGGCCATCCAACCTACCGCCAAAAAATCTGTAAAGAACCGTATGACTAATGATTGTGCCATGAAGTTGGCATACACCGCGTCTTTATTTATAAATGGCAGTATATATCGTGCGCCGGCAGTACAGGCGGCAGCCGGGCCACGCACCATATCAATATGTTCATGTAGCTGCCTTTGCCGGGTTGGTAATAGCGCAGGTTATTATTTATTAACCAGCAAGCAGCGGCAAGCAATATAGAGCTTACTATTGCATCAGTTAACGCGGTGAACCATAAAAATCCAAAACCGTTGATAATGTAAGCCTGCAAGCCTGCCCACGCAAGTCCGCAGGCTAACATTGCCCAACGTAATTTTTGAAAAGTTAAATTTTGCGGTACCGCCAAAACGTTTAAAGTTTAAGTTGATTAAAATTCTTAGTAACTGCGTATATCTACACCTGCAAATATGGATACACCTTTAAGTACCAATACTTTGGTGTTATCTAACGGTGCAGTGGTGCGTACGCGTTTATCATCAAAGCCTGCAAAAACAGATGCCATGTCTGACACAATGGTCCAGTGCGATGGAACTACCATTTTTACACCACCAAACACTTGCGTTACTTCTACGTAAACCCGGCCATTAATGTCGGCCGGGTTAAATCAAGCTCGGCGCCGCCAAATATGTTTACCACCTCGCCGCCCCGGAAGTTTTTAGAGTAGATGGTTTTTTAACACTGCCAAAAATAGATAGCGCATCTAAATGCTCATCACCGGTAAATCTTGTACCTTGTTGGCTTGATGAGGTTGATTGATCCTCTTCGGTACCGCCAACAGTATAATCTACTATAGGATCGTTAGGGTTTATGGCATTAGGGTTGTTAAAGTTGTATTTACCGGCATCCCATTTGCGTTTCCATTCTTTTTTATCCCAATAATCGTGAGGGTGGGTATTGCGTCTTAATATAAAATATATACCGAAAGCTATAAGTGCTACTGGCCAAAAGAAAGCGCCTGCATCAAAACTTGGTATAATTTTATCTAATAAAAAGTAACCGCCAATTATTACCATAATAAGCCATGAGCTATTGCGGAAGTTATGTTTGCCACCCATATAAAGCCCCCATACTATTAACCACATTGGCCAGCTAAATAACCAGCTAACGGGGTTTAACAAGTCAAACTGTTTTAATAGTAATGATGCGCCAATTACCAGCAAAATTACGCCGGCTATTACTTTGCCCCGGGTTGGGCTTTGGTGTTGTGTATTTATATCGTTGTTATCCATGATGTCTAATTTTAAATCTTACTCAAAAGTAAGGCACTAATATAGCCACCCAAAACTAAATCTGGCCAATATCCTTAAAGAACTCGGTAAATGGGGGTATTGTCGGTGAAAAGTTGTGGCGGTTGCCTGCTTGTATTTACAAGTACCTAAAAAACCGCCGTATATGGTGATTTTGGCATATTAAACCTAGGCGATATGTACAATAAACCAATGTTGTCGATATAGTTAAAATAGACCTCGGGCAGGGGTTGTTAAATGTGCCGTGGTTTGTGGCGAGTAAATAACTATATTTTCCTCCCTTTTATACCCGAAGCACATCCATAAAAATAACTTAGGTATTGGATGTCAAATCCGTTTTCTTCGAATATAGATTTAACCATCTTTGAGTTTTTAAAGCGTTCCGTATATCTTCCAAGCATAGCATACGTTTCGGCTTTCCCCCAAAAAAGCGTACCTAAAATTGGTATAATATTTTTTAAGTAAAAAAGGTAAAAAAGCTCAGTATTGGGTTAGCAGGAACTGATATATCTATCATAGAAATATGTCCCCCGGTTTTAAAATCCGATTTATTTCAATTGATAATTTTTGTAGTTGTTGGTTTGAAAAAGTCTTGATTCCAAAACCGCAAATTACTGCGTTTACTGAACTGTCACTAATTGAAGAATTAAAAACATCCTCACATAAAATTTGAATATTTTCTCCACGTAATTTGTCTTTCCTTGCTTTGGCATGTTGGATCATACCTTCTGAAAAATCCAACGCGATTATTTTGCCTGTTTGCCCAATTTGGTTTAAAGAAAACTCCCAACATTCACCCATGCCTGTCAGTATATCAGCAACCACATCACCTTCAGATAAAGTAACTTCATTAACAAATTGTTTTCTCCATCTTTTGCTAAATCCAAACGAAGTTATGTAATTAACCCTGTCATAAGTTTTGCTCATGTCATTGAACAAATTTTTGACAAAAGCGGTATCGTAAATCCTGTTATCTACTGATTGATTATATTCTTCCACAAATTACTTTCAGCGTATAATTTAATAATATCATTTCTACGTATAAGTAATTTTTTTAAGTAGAAAGTGAGGACTAATATATTAAATAAATTGCCAATAAGCCCGTAGGGCGACTCATAATAAAACTCATCTGTCATGGTGGTTTTACTATCGGCAAATTTAAAAACATGAGTGTGCTTAATGCTTTTGAAAGGGCCGCTTATCATTTCATCCGTAAATGAATAATGGGGATGAAACTCTGTTATCTTACTTGTTAAAGTTTGATAAATGCCAAAGTGCTTCGCTCTCCAGGTTACAAATTCTCCTGCAGAGATTAAGCCTGACGTTTTTCCTGCAATTGCTTGTTCATTTGTATTGGCAGTAGAGATTTATAAAGATCTATACTCCGGAAAGATCAAAGCACAAGTTTGCCGGTGCATTAATTACGGTTATTAGTTTAATGCATGGCATAATATATCTACACCTCAGGCTCCTGCTGGCTCAAACAATGAAAACTGCCCAATCCCCAAATGATATCGGTAGAATCTATGCCCACAACTTTCCTATCCGGAAAACAGCCTTGCAGTACCTCTAAAGCCTTATCATCTTGAGCGCAACGATAGGTAGGTACAACCACGGCCGCATTGCCTATGTAAAAGTTGGCGTATGATGCCGGCAGGCGCTGATCGTCATATATAACCGGGTCGGGCATAGGCAACTCCACTATGTTAAGCTGTTTGCCGTTTAACAGGCGCATGGTTTTTAGTTCGGCCAGGTTTTCCTGCAGGATGTGGTAGTTCTCGTCAGCTTTGTTTTCTTCAATAACAGTTACAACAGTATCCTCATTTACAAAGCGGGTAATATCGTCAATATGGCCGTCGGTATCGTCGCCAACAATGCCATCGCCAACCCATAAAATCTGTTCGGCACCGTAATAGTTATACAGGTATTCTTCTATTTGCTGCTGGTTTAAATGGGGGTTGCGGTTAGGGTTAAGCAGGCAGGCCCTTGAGGTTAAAATAGTGCCCGCGCCATTAAAATCAACCGAGCCACCTTCCATCACAATACCCGGATGGAAAACGTCTATGCCATAGTGTTGTCCAATTTTGGTAGGGATAACATCATCCGGGTCAAACGGTGGGTACTTGCCTCCCGGGCATTATAACCCCAGTCGACAATAGCTTTTTGTTTGGTGGTGGGGTTTATTAAAAACGCCGGTCCATGATCGCGGCACCAGGCATCGTTGGTCCCAAATTCAAAAAACTCAACTTTAGTAAGGTCAGTACCAATCAGCATTAACTGCTGTTTGGCAAAGGCTGCCATCAACTCATCTTTTACATTTATCCGTACCAGTTCACCTTCGGTCAAAACCTTGATAAACTCGCAATATTTAGGGTAGATGGTGGGTAACTTACCCGGCCATGATTCTTCCTTATGCGGCCAGCTTAGCCAGGTAGCCTTGTGTTTAGCCCATTCGGCAGGGAAGTAAAATCCGGCTTTGGCCGGATTGTCCATAGTCGATAGTCCATGGTCCATAGTTATAGCGTGTTTCTTAAAGCGGTGATCATTTTTGTTAAAGTCTGATATTCATCGTAAAGTTTATTGAAATCAGAGTCGTTGATAATTTTTCTTTTACGACCGATAAAAAGGCAAGAGACTACTTCAATACCTGACCTAAGAGCATATCCTAAAAAAGTTTTAAAAACAGGATTTGTTTGTCCTGTACATTCTTCAGCAATGTTTAATACCACAGAATCTGCCGCTCGTTTAATTTGCGAACTTAAAACATAAAGTTCATCCTTAGGGAATTTTTTTGTTAGTTGGTCTATCTCATCAGATAAATCTAATGCTCGTTGCCATACCTGAAGGCTCTCGAATTTAAATGCCATGTCTATATTTACTATGGTCTATCGACTATGGTCCATGGACTAACTAATCTTCGTCGATTAATCTTTTTGTTATAGGTTGGTACGAGTCTATACGGCGGTCACGTAAAAACGGCCAGTGGGTACGGTAATAATCGGTTTTGTTCAGGTCTAACTCCTGTACAATTACTTCCTCGTTGTTATGGCTGGTTTGGTGGATCACGGTACCAAACGGATTGGCAAAGAACGATCCTCCCCAAAACTGTACGCCGGCTTCTTCGCCTACACGGTTAACGCTAACCACGTGTACGCCATTAGCAACGGCGTGCGAGCGCTGAATTGTTTGCCGGCGTTATATTGCTCAATGTTGGTAGCTTCGTCCTGTGTTGTTGCCCAGCCAATGGCGGTAGGATAGAATAATATTTCGGCACCCATTAAAGCGGTAATGCGTGCAGCTTCAGGGTACCATTGGTCCCAGCAAATTAACACACCTATAGTAGCAAATTTGGTTTTGAAAACCTTGTAGCCCAAATCGCCGGGGGTGAAGTAAAACTTCTCGTAAAAACCCGGATCGTCAGGGATATGCATTTTGCGGTACTTGCCTAAGTACGAGCCATCCGCATCTATTACCGCGGTGGTATTATGATACAGGCCCTGCGCGCGTTTCTCAAATAAAGAAGCTACGATAACCACGCCCAAATCGGCAGCAACTTTTGATAGCTCGTCGGTTGACGGACCCGGAATGGCCTCGGCCAATTGGAAATTATCATGATCTTCCACATCGCAAAAATAAAGCGATGTAAAAAGTTCCTGCAGGCAAACAATTTGCGCGCCTTTGGCGGCAGCTTCTTTAACCTTTACAATGGCTTTCTGTAAATTTTCGTGCTTATTAGCTGTGCAGCTCATCTGCACTATGCCTACCTGTACTTTACTCATTCCCCTAAAAATTTGTGCAAAGGTAACAAATAGTGATTAGTGATTGGTGATTAGAGATCAGGAATTTCCAGATTAAATAGTCACCGGTTTCTAATAATTAATGTAACAATATATCAGCAACACTTAGTGTTTAACATTTCTTAACCAATCAACCTCTAATCACTATTTAACTAAATCATTACATTTGCAGCCAATGACAGAAATAGATAAAAGCATTATTGAAGAGGTTGAAGAGGAAGTTAACCCTAAAACCTTAAAACAAAAGCTTTGGAACATTGCCAAAACGATTTTGAAATTCGCGGTGACTACCGTGCTGTTGTATTTCGTTTTCAGGCGCGTACCTTTTGCAGATGTTAAATATCGGATGATTCACGCAAATTACTGGTGGATGCTGGCAGCGCTGGTAAGTTTCTTTATTTCAATCGTAGTATCGGCATGGCGTTTATCAAGCTTTTTTAAGTCGATAAATTTACGGCTCGATGCTAAATTTAACTTCCGTTTATACCTGTTGGGCTTATTTTATAACTTCCTGCTTCCGGGTGGTATTGGCGGCGATGGCTATAAGATTTACATCCTTAATAAAAACTATAAGCTACCCGGCCGGAAAGTTTTTTTGCAATATTATTTGACAGGCTTAGCGGCCTTTGGGCCATCGGACTGATAACCGTAGGATTGATATCTCTAATCCCGCAAATTGATATCCATATCGGTATCCCGTTAGGTATTTTCATAGCAGCATCGGCAGTATATTACTTTGTGGCTTACAAGTTTTTTAGGGAATATACGCGTTACTTTTTTGCGGGCCATGCAAAGGCGGTTATAGTGCAGGGTTTCCAGGTAATGGCTATCGTATTTATATTGTTGGGCCAGGATTTTGCTGGTAAATTCTCGCCATATCTATTATCATTTTTGATATCAGCCTTAGCTACCATTATACCTATTAGTATAGGTGGGGCAGGCATCCGCGAAACGGTATTTACGCAACTAACCAAAGTATTCCCGATGGATAGTACCACGGCGGTTTTCTTGCCGGGATCTTTTTACGTTATATCGCTATTGGTTGCTTTATTGGGCATTTACTATGTGATAAGGCCAAGTCGTTTACAGGAAGGCTTACCTAAAGGCGAGATAGCCGAGGATGACAATAATGAAAAAGAATAGATCATGAATATTGTTATAACAGGTGCAAGCAGCGGGGTAGGGTTTGAGGCGGTTATAGAACTGATCTTATCGGGTAAGCATAAGGTCATCGCTTTAGCACGCTCACAGGATAAACTGACCCGTCTTGCCGAGATCTGCGCCGGGCTTAATCCGGATGCTATCTTGTATCCCATAGCTTTTGATATCGTCCATGACGATTATGATGGCTTGCAGCAATTCATCGCCACCAATTTTGATAGCAATATTGATGTCCTTGTAAACAATGCCGGGGTGCTTATTAATAAACCCTTTGCCGAACTGGTGGAAACCGACTTTGTAGAAATGCTGCAAAGCAACTTTATAGGCCATGTGCGCATTATCCAAAGCCTGCAACAATTTATGCCTGCCGGATCCCATATTTTAAATATAGGCAGTATGGGTGGTTACCGGGGTAGTTCTAAATTTGTTGGGCTATCAGCCTATTCGGCAAGTAAAGCGGCCCTACACACGCTTACTGAGTGTTTAGCGCAGGAATTTACCGGGCAAGGTATAAAAGTAAATTGCCCGGCTTTAGGCTCTGCACAAACCGAAATGTTGGAGAAAGCCTTCCCGGGATATGAATCGCCGGTACCGGCTTTCGAGATGGGTAAATACATCGCCGATTTTGCCCTGATTGGCCACAAGTTTTATAACGGAAAAGTTTTACCGGTAGCTGCAACAACACCTTAAGGTGTTGCCAAGCTATCTGCATTTGTATCGTCTATTAACTTTTTAACTTCCGGCAAGCTCCTAACACGGTTATTAATACCATTTACAATATTTAACGGTAACTTCACTGTAAGGTCTACTCCGTTTTTATCAACTATTGTAAACGATTTTGCCGAAAATTTAAAATTCTTTCTTTCGTCGATTTTTAAGTCATACCACTTCTTAACAGCATCAAGGTAAGCGGTAGTATCATTAGCAGACAATAAAGTATCTACCGTCGGCACGTCTTCATACGCGCTTTTAGCATCGTTAAATTTGTCTTTGTGAGTTGTCACCACATATTTTTGGGTTGGTACATTTTTGTTGGTTGAAGTATTCACCGATGATGGGTTGTTATTGCATCCTGCAATCACTGCTATAGCAGCAAAGAATAAAATTTTTTTCATGTGATAAAGTTTAATATGGTTTAGATACTCGTGTAAATAGATTAGTGATATTTATTGTCCGTCCGCTTAGGGACAGAACAGTTAAACTATCGGATATTCCAGGTTTATTTTTTTTTATAGCAACATAATAATAGCTATTATGCCGCTAAACTGGCCTGCCCAAAAAATAAACATCCATTTAATTACATCAACTTTTGTCTCATTAATTTCTTTACGAACTAACGTTAGATCATCTTTAGTAGCTAATGTCTGGATAGTATTTTCCACAGATCGTTCTGTTTTATTATCGATGTATTTAAACATGGCCTCGGTAGTGTCATTACCTAATTTATCAGATAACAACTGGTATAGCCGGGCGGTTTCTTTTGCCTCTAAATACATAACAAATATAGTGATAAGGTTTAGGTTTAATAATGATAAGGTTTAGGTTTTTATATCATTATATTTCTTTAATT